>DATLZG010000139.1:0-2424 GCA_035574095.1 Burkholderiaceae bacterium
GCCGCGCCCACCGGCAGGCTGGCGCTAAGCAGTGCGGCCAGCGCGAAGCGGCAGCAGGCGGATCGCCTGCGCGTTGGTCCAAGAAAAACAGGCGTCGGCCGCAGCGCGCCAAGGCAGCCATTGGAAGCGGGCGTGCTCGCGCGGCGCAAGCTGCGGCACGAACGGCGCAGCCACGGCCAGACCGAAAACATGCTCCGTATTATGCGTAACGCCGGGTGCAAACCGATGCCGCCAGTGCGGATAGATGGCGTAGCGGTTGACCAGCTTCCAGTCTTCGAACGACTCCGGTGCGGCGACATGACCGGTTTCCTCCCGCACTTCGCGTGAACAGGTCGCAGCGAGCGGTTCATCCGGGGTGGCGCGGCTGCCGGTCACCGATTGCCAGAACCCCGGATGGTCGGCGCGTTCGAGCAACAGCACGTCCAGCGCCGGCGTGTAGATCACGACCAGCACCGACTCGGGGATCTTGAATTTGCGCTGACCGTTGCCCGTCGACGGTTGTTGGCCGCCTGCGTGTTCCCCCGCCAAGGACACCGGGGAACGGAGCGCCGGCAACGGACCGCGAATCACGGCGTGCGCAAACGGATGTGCAGTTCCCGCAACTGTTTCTCGTCCACCGGCCCCGGCGCCTGGGTCAGCAGGCATTGCGCGCGCTGCGTCTTCGGGAACGCGATCACGTCGCGGATCGACTCGGCGCCCGCCATCAGCGTGACGATGCGATCCAGCCCGAACGCGATGCCGCCGTGCGGCGGCGCGCCGTACTGCAACGCATCCAGCAGGAAGCCGAACTTGGCGCGCGCCTCCTCGGGGCCGATCTTCAGCGCGCGGAACACCTTTTCCTGCACGTCGGCGCGGTGAATGCGGACGCTGCCGCCGCCGATTTCCCAGCCGTTCAGGGCCAAGTCGTAGGCCTTCGCCAGACAGCGCGCCGGGTCGGTTTCCAGATAGTCGAGGTGCTCGTCCTTCGGGCTGGTGAACGGGTGATGGGCGGCGACGAAACGCTGCTCTTCTTCGTCGAACTCGAACATCGGAAAGTCCACCACCCACACCGGCTGCCAGCCTTCGACCAGCAGCCCGCGGCTGCGCCCGAACTCCGAATGGCCGATCTTCGTGCGCAGCGCGCCCAGCGCATCGGCGACGATCTTCGCGCGGTCGGCGCCGAAGAAGATCAGGTCGCCGTCGCGCGCCTGCGTGCGCTGCAGGATCGCGGCCAGCGCCGCGTCGTGCAGGTTCTTGACGATCGGGCTTTGCAGACCGTCGCGTCCTTTGGCCTGCTCGTTGACCTTGATGTAAGCGAGTCCCTTGGCGCCATAGATCTTGACGAACTCGGTGTAGGCGTCGATCTCCGAACGCGGCATTTCGCCGCCGCCGGGCACGCGCAGCGCCGCGACGCGGCCGTCCTTCAGCTCGGTGGCGGCGCGGAACACCTTGAACTCGACGTCGCGCATCACGTCGGTCAGTTCGGTCAGCTCCATCTTGACGCGCAGGTCCGGCTTGTCCGACCCGTAGCGCGCCATCGCCTCCGCGTACGGGATGACCGGAAACGGCTCGGGCAGCGCCACGCCCAGCACGCGGTCGAACACGACGCGCACCATCTGCTCCATCAGCGCGCGGATCTCGCCCTCGCTCAGAAACGACGTTTCGATGTCGATCTGCGTGAACTCGGGCTGACGGTCGGCGCGCAGGTCCTCGTCGCGGAAGCATTTGACGATCTGGTAGTAGCGGTCGAAGCCCGCGATCATCAGCAGTTGCTTGAACAGTTGCGGCGACTGCGGCAGCGCGAAGAACATGCCCGGATGCACGCGCGACGGCACCAGATAGTCGCGCGCGCCTTCCGGCGTGCTCTTGGTCAGCATCGGCGTCTCGATGTCGATGAAGCCGGCGGCGTCGAGAAACTTGCGCGCCTCCATCGCCACCCGGTAGCGCAGCTTCAGATTGCGCTGCATCGGCAGCCGGCGCAGGTCCAGCACGCGGTGCGTCAGTCGGGTGGCCTCCGACAGATCGTCGTCGTCGAGCTGGAACGGCACCGGCACCGACGGGTTCAGGATCACCAAGTCGTGGCAAACGACTTCGACTTCGCCCGACACCAGGTTCGGGTTGGCCGTGCCCTCCGGGCGCCGGCGCACTACGCCGCTCACCTGCACGCAGTACTCGCTGCGCAGCTTCTCGGCGGTGGCGAACACGTCCGGACGCGCGGGATCGCAGACGATCTGCACCAGACCCTCGCGGTCGCGCAGATCGATGAAGATGACGCCGCCGTGGTCGCGCCGGCGGTGGACCCAGCCGAACAGCGTCACGGTCTGGCCGATGTACCTGGCATCCACCAGGCCGCAGTACTGGGTACGGGTACGCATGAGATTGCTCCGCACATCGGGGCGGCGCCGGGAAACCGCGCCGCGGTTGTTCGCACTTGTTTGCAGGGGA
>DATLZG010000140.1:0-5380 GCA_035574095.1 Burkholderiaceae bacterium
CGATGCCCCAGTCGAGCGCCGCGCGCTCGATGGTCAGCGGCGGCGCGAAGCGGATCACGGTCTCGTGCGTGTCCTTCGTCAGCACGCCCCGTTGCGCCATCCGCGCGACCACGTCGGCGGCGCGGACGCCCGCCGGATCCAGGTCCACCCCAACCCACAGGCCGCGGCCGCGCACCGCGCGGATCGACGGCGAGTCGATCGCGCGCAGCCGTTCCAGCAGATGCGCACCCAGCGCCGCGGAACGCGCCACCAGCCCTTCTTCTTCGATCACCCGCAGCGCTTCGAGGCCGACGGCGGCGGCCAGCGGATTGCCGCCGAACGTCGAGCCGTGGCTGCCGGGCTCGAACACGCCCATCAGCTCGTCGGTGGCGACGAAAGCGCTGACCGGCAGCAGCCCGCCGCCGAGCGCTTTGCCGAGGATCAGGCCGTCGGGAACGATGCCTTCGTGCTGGAACGCGAACCACCGGCCGGTGCGGCCGAGGCCGGACTGGATCTCGTCCAGGATCAGCAGCACGCGCCGCTCGTCGGCCAGCCGGCGTGCGGCGCGCAGGAAGCCGTCGGGCGGAACGACGATGCCGGCCTCGCCCTGGATCGGCTCGAGCAGGATCGCGCAGGTGTTCTCGTTGATGGCCGCGGCGAGCGAATCGATGGCGCCGAAATCGAAATGCCGGAAACCGGGCGCGAACGGTCCGAAGTCGGCGCGGTAGGCCGGCTCGGTGGAGAAGCCGACGATGGTGGTCGTGCGGCCGTGGAAGTTGCCGCGCGCGACGACGATTTCGGCGCGGTCGGGCGCGATGCCCTTGACCCGGTAACCCCAGCGGCGCGCGGCCTTGATCGCGGTCTCGACCGCTTCGGCGCCGCCATTGGCCGGCAGCGCGCGCGCCAGTCCGGTCAGCCGCACCAGTTTTTCTAGGAAAGGCCCGAGCGTTTCGGTGTGATAGGCGCGCGAGGTGACCGCCACCTTGTTCGCCTGTTCGATCAGCTTCGCCACCAGGCGCGGGTGGGCGTGGCCGTGGCTGACAGCCGAGTACGCGCTCATCAGGTCCAGATAGCGGCGGCCGTCGACGTCCGTCAGCCATGCGTTGCGGCCGCTCGCCAGCACCACCGGCAGCGGCGCGTAGTTGCGCGCTGCGACCGACTTTTCGAGCGCGATCGCGGCGTCGGTTTTCGAGGCGGGCGCGTTCATCGTTGGAGTCCCTTGGCCGTTCAGTGTAGGCAGCGGGGCAGGCAAGGGCGGAAAACTTCGGCCGCTCCGGAATCACCTTCGGCAACGGCAGGGGCATCCGACTGCAGACTCGGCGGTGAAAATTCGCGTTGGCGGGGTCGAGGCGAGCCTCTAGGATGGGTTGCATGCCCGCGCCGACCACGCAACTGGACCATCGACATCCGGCGCTGGCTCCGCTGCTCGCTGCCGGATTCGCGCCGGAGCGGCTCGAGCAGGTGCTGGCCTACTACGACGCGCCGCACCGCGCCTATCACGACCGGGCGCATCTGCGCGAGATGTTCGACGCGGCGGTCGAGATGAACGAGCCGCTGTCCGCGTCGCAGGCGCTGGCGCTCGTGTTTCACGACGCCGTTTACGTTCCCGGCGCTCCGCGCGGTGCCAACGAGTTGCTGTCCGCGCAACTGTTGCGCGTGTACTCGTCCGGGCTCGACCGCGCGGTGATCGAAACGGCCTACGGCATCGTCATCGATACGGCCGAGCACATCGCGCGCAGCCAGGCGGCCGAGTTCGTGCTCGACCTGGACCTGATGCGCTTGGCGGCGCCGCCGGCGGACTTCGACCGCTACTCGCGCCAAGTGTTCGCCGAGCAGCGACCGCTGATCGCGATCGCCGACGATGCCGAGGCGCTGGCGTTCTTCGCGGCGCGCCGGGTGCCGTTCTTCCAGCAGTTGCTCGATCGCGCCTGGATCTACTGCACGCCGGCCGGCCGCGCCCGCTTCGAGGCGCCGGCGCGTGCCAATCTGCGGCGTGCGATCGCGGCCGTTCAGGGCAACGGGTAGCCGCGAAACGGCTTCACCGTCTGCAACTCCGGCTTGGAGACGATGCGCTCGATGCCGAGCGTCGGATCGTCGGTCCAGGCGTTGGTCAACTCCCGGTAGTGGTCGAGGCTGGTACAGGCGAGCCGCAGCACGTAGTCACACTGCCCGGAGACCAGGTAGCACTCGATCACCTCGGCGCTGGCGCGCATGCGGGCTTCGAAGCGCGCGTGCGTGGCGGCGCTCTGGTCGCGCAAGGTGACGTCGACCATGATGGTCAGCAGCGCGCCGACCTTGCGCGGTTCCACCAGCGCCATGTAGCCGGTGATCACGCCGGCGCGCTCCAGCCGCCGTACCCGCTCCAGGCAGGCGCGCGGGCTGAGCGCGACGCGCTCGGATAACGCCTGATTGGTGATGCGGCCGTCGCGTTGCAGGATCTCGATGATCTGGCGGTCGATGCGGTCGAGATCCTTCATGTTGTTGCGAACGCACGGTGGACGACGGCGCGCAGTATAGGTAGGTGGGAAGCGCGGGTAGCATGCCGGCCATCGGAGGAGGCCCATGCCGCTGTTCGATCCGCAAGCGCTCAATCCCGGCGTGACCCGGCGCGAAGTCTTCGCCTGGGCCTGCTATGACTTCGCCAACTCAGGCTATACGACGGTCGTTCTGACCGCGGTGTTCAGCGCGTACTTCGTCGCCACGGTGGCGGCCGATCTGGCGCATCCAACGACCGTCTGGACCTGGGTGCTGGCGATCTCGAACCTGCTGGTGATGGCGGCGATGCCGCTGATCGGCGCGTACGCGGATCTGCGCGCGCGCAAGAAGCGGCTGCTCGTCTGGTCCACCGTCGGCTGCGTGGCGACGACGGCGGCGCTGGCGCTCGCCGGCCGCGGCGACGTGGCGATCGCTTCGCTGGCGGTGATCGCGTCGAACTTCTTCTTCATGGTCGGTGTGGCGCTGATCGCCGCGTTCCTGCCGGAGCTGGCGCGGCCCGAAGGGCTGGGCCGCGTCTCGGGCTGGGGCTGGAGCTTCGGCTATCTGGGCGGGATGGCGGTGCTCGGCGTATGCATCGCCTACGTGCTGTGGGCACAGGGGCGGGGCTTGCCGGCCGAGCACTACGTGCCGGTGACGATGCTGATCGTCGCCTTCGCGTTCGCGCTGGCCGCGCTGCCGACGCTCGCGTGGCTCAACGAACGCGCAGCGCCGCAAACGGCGAGCGTGACCGGGCACGTGAAGGAGTCGTGGCAGCGGCTGGCGGCCACACTGGCGCACGCGCGCCGCTATCGCGACTTCATGATGTTTCTCGCGTGCGGTGCCTGCTACCAGGCCGGGGTGACGGTGGTGATCGCGCTGGCGGCGATCTACGCGCAGCAGGTGATGAAGTTCACGACGCTGCAGACGATGATGCTGATCTTCCTGGTCAACATCACCGCGGCGCTCGGTGCGTTCCTGTTCGGCTATGTGCAGGACCGGCTCGGCCACCGCCGCACACTGGCGCTGACGCTATTGGGCTGGCTGGCGATGACTTGGATCGCGGCGGCGACGACCAGCGTGGCGATGTTCTGGCTGGCGGCCAATATCGCCGGCCTGTGCATGGGGTCGAGCCAGTCCGCCGGGCGGGCGATGGCCGGCGCCCTGGCGCCGGAAACCCGGCGGGCGGAGTTTTTCGGCCTGTGGACGCTCGCCACACAGCTCGCCGCGATCGTCGGGCCGTTTACGTACGGCGCCGTCATGCTTCTGACCGGCAACGACCATCGGGCCAGCATCTTCGCCACCGGTGCGTTCTTCGTCGCCGGCCTGCTGTTGATCGCGGGCATCGACATGCAGCGCGGCCGGCGGGCCGCGGCGGGGGCCGTGATCCGCGAACTGTGATCCGTGGTCGGTGATCCGGCGGCGGTGCACCTTCAGCGTTGACCCGACTACGGCGCGGCCAGTGCGGCGATGCCGGCGCGCGCGATCTGCGCGTCCTCGCTGGATTTGACCCCGGAAACACCGACGGCGCCGACGACCTGACCGTCGATCTGAATCGGCACGCCGCCTTCGAGCATGCCGGCCAGCACCGGCGCCGACAGAAACGCGGTGCGGCCCTGGTTAATCATCTCTTCGTACACGCGTGACTCGCGCCGTCCCAATGCGGCGGCGCGCGCTTTCTCCGGCGCCATGTACGCGGAGATCGGCGGCGCGCCGTCGAGCCGTGCCAGCCACAGCGGATGGCCGCCGTCGTCGACGATCGCGATCGACACCGCCCAGCGGTGCGCGCGCGCCTCGGCCTCCGCCGCGGCGGCGATCTTCTTCACGTCTTCGGTCGTCAGTACCGGCTTGGTCTGCATGTCCGCTCCTGCGTCAATCGGTCAATCGATACCACAGCGCGCCGACCCATTCGCGCAGCGCGATCTGGGTGTGGCGCAGGCTCTCCGCGTTCGGCACCAGGTGGTAGGGCGAAAACGGCCGCTGGCCGAGATAGCCGGTGGCCGCGGCGATCGGCAGCAGACCGTGCCGCTCGAATTCGCGCCGCGCGCGCGGCATATGCCAGGCGTCGGTGACCAGCAGCACGCGCTCGATGCCCGCGGCGGGCAGCACGGCGGAGGCGAAGCGCGCGTTGTCGCGCGTGGTACGGCTGTCGGCGTCGATCCAGCGCACCGGCACCCGGAACTCGCGTTGCAGGATGTCACCCATCAGTTCGCCTTCCTGCCGGCCGCCGGTGACCATCACCGGCAAGCCGGTCTCGCGCGCCAGCCGCGCGCCGTAGCGCAGCCGCTGCAGCGTGAATGCATTGACCGTGACGCCGTCCCATTCGGCCGCGCCGCAGTTGCGCCCGCCGCCCAGCACCACGATCGCCTGCGCCCCTTGGCGCGCCGGCTGGGCGAGCACCGGCGGCTCCAGCGTGCGCAGCAGCGCCAACGCGACCACCGGGGTGCTGGCCGCAAGCAGCAGTCCGAGCGCGAGCAGTGCCGTGACGCGCCCGGCGGCCCGCCAGCGGCGCGGCGCCAGCACGCCAGCGGCGGCCGCCAGCACGAGCAGGGTCGGCGGCAGCAGCCAAGCGGCTGCCGCGTAGCTGGGCGACTCCGGCATTGGCGCTTTACTTGCCGGCGACGGCGGCGCGCACCTGGTCGAGCGCGGTCGGATCCTCGATCGTGGTCAGATCGCCTGGATCGCGGCCTTCGCAGATGGCCTGGATCGAACGCCGCAACAGCTTGCCCGAGCGCGTCTTCGGCAGCACCGTCACGAAGTGCACGCGCGCCGGCCGCGCCACCGCGCCGAGCTGCGCATCGACGACCTTCATCACCTCGCCTTCGAGCGCGAGGCGATCGGCAGGGGTGGCGATGCGGCTCGCGTCCTTGACGACCGCGAAAGCCATCGCGACCTGGCCTTTCAACTGATCGGCCACACCGACCACCGC
>DATLZG010000141.1:0-4589 GCA_035574095.1 Burkholderiaceae bacterium
CTGAAGGAGATCATCGTGACCCGCGATCCGCGATCCGTGATCCGGGCCGCGCGGCCGCGAACCCGCCGGCGCCCGATCGCGGAAGCGCGCGGGACGAGCTTGCCCGCTTCGCCGGCGGCGCGCTGGCAAAGCTGCGGACAACGGTCGACGGATCACGAATCAAGATCGCTCAGCCGATCGCGCCCGGTATCGACTCGAACAACCGCCGCACGTAGTCGACGAAGAACGTCACCATCCACGGGCCGGCGATCACCAGCGCGGCCACCATCGCCAGCAGCTTGGGAATGAACGACAGCGTCATCTCGTTGATCTGCGTGGCGGCCTGCAGGATCGAAACCACCAGGCCGACGACGAGCGCCGCCAGCAGCAGCGGCGCGGACAGGGCCAGCATCACATACAGCGCCTGCTGGCCGAGCGTGATCACCGATTGCGGGTCCATGTCCGAGTCTCCCGTTGCGGCCTCATATCTGGAAGCTCGCCACCAGCGAACCGATCAGCAGATTCCAGCCGTCGGCGAGCACGAACAGCATCAGCTTGAACGGCAGTGCGATCAGCACCGGCGACAGCATCATCATGCCCATCGACATCAGCACGCTCGCGACCACCATGTCGATGATCAGGAACGGGATGAAGACCATGAAGCCGATCTGGAACGCGGTCTTCAGTTCGCTGGTGACGAAGGCGGGAATCACCACCCGCAGCGGCAACTGCGCCGGCCGCTCGACTGCCTGCCCCTTTTCCTGAAGCCGCGCCAGGCGCGTGAACAGCTCCAGGTCCGCCGCGCGCGTGTGTTTCAGCATGAAGTCCTTCAGCGGCGCGCCGCCGGCGGCGAGCGCCTGCTCGAAACCGACCTTGTTGTCGCGCAACGGCACGTAGGCGTCGTCGTGGATGCGATCGATCGTCGGGCCCATCACGAACAGCGTCAGAAACAGCGCCAGCCCGATCAGCACCTGATTCGGCGGCGTGGTCTGCGTGCCCAGCGCCATGCGCAGCAGCGACAACACGATGATGATGCGCGTGAAGCTGGTCATCATCAGCACGACCGCCGGCAGGAACGTCAGCAGCGTGAAGAACAGCAGCGTCTGCACCGGCACCGAATACACGGTGCCGCCGCCGGCCGCCGGCGCCGCCGTCACCTGGATCGGACTGGTCTGTGCGAGCGCCGCCCCCGCGACCGCCAGCAAAAATGGGGTCAGACACCATTTTCCGCGCATGCCGCTCTACCTCCGGCGCAGCGCGGACAGCACGGAGCCGAATCCCGCCGATGGAGTCGGATCGAGGAGACCCTCCGCGGCCTTCGGCAGGGTGCCGACGCGGTGGATCGAGTGGGCGGTGACGCCGAGCACGAGCAGCCGGTCGCCGGCTTCGACCACGACCAGCCGCTCGCGCGCTCCGAGCGGCACTTGCGCGACCACGCGCAGGCCAACGCTTCCGGGTGCCTGCGCCGCGCCGACCCGCTTCAGGAACCACACCGCCGCCGGAATCAGCGCCAGCACGAACGCGAACGCCAGCAGCAGCGGCAGCACCGACGGGCCATCGGCCGGCGCCTGCGCGTAGGCGGGGGCGGCGCCGAGCGCGAGCAGCGCGAACGCGCGCCGGCCGGCGTCCCTCGGGCGTCCGGCGCAGGGTGAGCACTCGTACGTGTGCGACCGCTGTAGCGCCATCGAGCGGATCGAAGCGCTGGAGATCCCTCGCCTGCGGCTCGGGATCACAGCGGCCGAGCAGAGGCCGCCGACGGCCGACGCCGGTCGGCTCACGCCAGACTCCCGACCTTCGACTCCGAACCTCACTTGTGCAGTCTCCGCATGCGCTCGCTGGGAGTGACGATGTCGGTCAGGCGGATGCCGAACTTTTCGTTGACGACCACCACCTCGCCCTGCGCGATCAGGCAGCCGTTGACCAGCACGTCCATCGGCTCGCCCGCCAGCGCGTCCAGTTCGATCACCGAGCCCTGCGCCAGCTGCAGGATGTGCTTGATCGGAATCTTGGTGCGCCCCAGCTCGACGGTCAGCGTGACCGGGATGTCGAGGATCAGATCGAGATCCTGCGCGCCTTCGCCCGCCGGCGCGCCCGGCGTCAGGCGCGTGAAGATGTTGGCCGGCTGCGCCGCCGTCTCGAGCGCAGTCTCGCCCGCGGCGGCCTGCTGTTCCGCCATCGCCGCGGCCCAATCGTCGTTGTCCTGTGTCATCGGCAAGTCCTGCAATCGGTCATGATTCGTAGTCGCCGAGGGCGGCGCCGTCGCTGAAGCGCGAGTACTTCAGCAGCCGCTCGATGCGGATCGCCGTGTGGCCGTTAACCGCGCCGAAGCGGCACTCCATCACCGGCACGCCGTCGATCTTCGCCGGCACGATTTCCTTCAGCGGCAGCGGGATGAAGTCGCCGACGCGCAGCTTCAGCAGCTCGCCGATCGTGATCTGCGCCTGCGCCAGCTCAGCCACCAACTCGACGTCGGCCGCCTGCACCTGCTGCGTCAGCTGCTTGACCCAGCGCCGGTCCGGCTCGTGGCCGTCGCCCTGCACGCTCGAATACAGCACGTCGCGGATTGGCTCCAGCGACGCGTACGGAAAGCAGATGTGGATCTCGCCGCCGGAATCGCCGATCTCGATATTGAACGTGGTCGCGACCACGATCTCGGACGGCGACGCGATGTTGGCGAACTGCGTGTGCATCTCCGAGCGCTGGTACTGGAAGTTGAAGCGGAACAATGCGCCCCACGCCTTCGTGTACTGATCCAGCGTGACCTCCAGCAGGCGCTGGATGATGCGCTGCTCGGTGGGCGAGAAGTCGCGCCCCTCGATGCGCATGTGCAGCTTGCCGGTGCCGCCGAACAGGTTGTCGATCACGCAGAACACCAGGTTCGGATCGAAGATGAACAGGGCGGATCCGCGCAGCGGCGCCACCGACACGATGTTGATGTTGGTCGGCACCACGATGTCGCGCAGGAACTGCGAATACTTGATCACGCGCACCGGTCCGACCGACATCTCCGGACTGCGGCGCATGAAGTTGAACAGGCCGACGCGCAGGTTGCGGGCGAAACGCTCGTTGACGATCTCCAGCGTCGGCATGCGCCCGCGCACGATGCGCTCCTGGCTGGCGAGGTCGTACGCGCGGATGCCGCCGGCCGGCTCGTCGCGGTCGAGCTTCTGGCTCTCGCCGGTCACGCCCTCCAGCAGCGCGTCGACTTCGTCCTGGGACAGGAATTGCTCAGCCATGGAGTTGCGAATCGGGAGTCGGGAGTTGCGAGTCGGGATTCGGGAGCAGGGGCCGCTCCCCCCTCATTGCACGATGATGTGCGTGAAATTCACGTTCTCCACGCCCTGCGCGGCCGGCGTGCCTTCCAGCGTCTTGTTGGCGGCAGCGACGATCTCCGCCGCCAGCCGTTCCTTGCCCTCGCGGGTGGCGACGTCCTTTGCCTCTTTGGAGCCGAGCAGCAGCAGCACTTCGTTGCGCACCGCCGGCATCATGGATTTCAGCGTCTCGCCGGCGGCGGCGTCCTTGACTTCGGCCACCAGTTTCAGTTGGATGAAGCGGTCGGCGTCGGTGTCGCGCAGATTCGCCGTGAACATGTCCAGTTCGACGAACACCGGCGCGCCGGCGCGCTTCTTCTTTTTCTTCTTCGTTTCCTTGGCGGATTTGTCCGCGGGCGCCTCGTCGGCCTCGTCCTCGGCGACCTCGGCTTCGTGTTTCTTGCCGAGCATGAAGTACGCCGCCGCGCCGCCGCCGGCGCCGAGCAACGCCAGCGCCACGGCGACGATCAGGATCAGTCTCGTCTTCTTCGGTTTGGCCGCCGCCGGTGCGGCCTCGGTTTTCGCTTCGCTGCCTGCCATGTGCTTTCCTCGACGCGCTTCGGGCCGCGCTGCGGGGCGCGGCCGATCGGATCAATGATCGGGAAACTTGAGGGGCGCCGAACGCGCAATAAGCGGGGAAAACCGGTCGGCGCAAAGTCGGGCGTCGGGAAACGCGACCGCCGACTCCCGGCTCGAACTCAGAAGCCGTGAAGAAACCGTCGCGAGCGCGCCGAGGTTGCGCCGCGGAGCGCAGGCGTATGGAGCGATACGTCGAGCACCGCAGGCGCAAAAGCGGGGTTATTCACGTCGTGTCAGACGACGATGTCGATCAGTCCGGAGCGCCGGCGCGGTGCGACGGCAGCCTCGATCTCCGCGCGCGGTGCGCCGGGCGCCTCGCGCCGGGAGTGCGGTACAGCCGCGTTGCGCGCGTATTCGCGCCGCGGCTGGTCGTTGACTTCGGCGCCGGTCAACTGCAGACCTTGGGCGGCGAGCAGTTCGCGCAGGCGCGGCAGCGCCTCTTCGATCGCGGCGCGGGTCGCATGACTCGGTGCGGCGAAGGAAAGCGAAGCCTCCTGCCCGCGCACTTCGATCGACACGGAAATCGGGCCGAGGTCGGCCGGCGTCACCGAGATCTCCGCGTGTTGCAGCTTGCTGCGCGCGAACAGCACCACGCGCTGCGCGAACTCCGGCGCGAAAGCCGGGCCAGCGACCGGCGCGCTCACCGTGGCGTGCGCGAACGAGTACGGCGCGGCGGCAGGCGCGCCGGCGGTGGCGTGCGGCAACGCGTGCGGGGCCGCG
>DATLZG010000142.1:0-4376 GCA_035574095.1 Burkholderiaceae bacterium
ACCGTGGCCGCGGCGAGCTGCGGATGGAGTGGTTCGACGCCGGCACGGAGGGCTTGATCGCGCTGTCCGGCGGCGCGCAAGGCGAGGTCGGCCGGTTGCTGCTCGCCGGAAATTTCGACGGCGCGCGCGCCGCCGCGCAACGGCTGGCCGCGCTGTTTCCGCAGCGCTTTTACCTGGAGCTGCAACGGGCGGCGCGCCCCGGCGACGAAGCCTGCGTGCGCGCGAGCGTCAAGCTGGCGCGCGAGCTCGCGCTGCCGCCGGTGGCTACGCATCCGATCCAGTTCATCGCCCGCGCCGACTTTCGCGCCCACGAGGCGCGCGTTTGCATCGCCGAGGGCTATACGCTCGCGGATCCGCGCCGGCCGCGCGCGTTCACCGACGAGCAGTACTTCAAGACGCGCGCCGAAATGCAGGCGCTGTTCGCCGACGTGCCGGCCGCGCTGGCCAACACCGTAGAGATCGCGCGCCGCTGCAATCTGGAGCTCGAACTAGGCCGCCCGCGCCTGCCCGACTATCCGACGCCGCCCGGCGTCACGCTGGACGAACACTGCCGCGATCTCGCGCAGCAGGGGCTCGAGCGGCGGCTGGCGGTGCTGTATCCGGATTCAGCGCGCCGCGATGCCGAGCGTCCGCAGTACGAGGCGCGGCTGCAGATGGAGCTGGCGACGATCGCGAAGATGGGCTTTTCCGGCTACTTCCTGATCGTGGCCGACTTCATCAACTGGGCGAAATCGCACGGCATTCCGGTCGGCCCGGGGCGCGGCTCCGGCGCCGGCTCGCTGGTCGCGTACGCGCTGGGCATCACCGATTTGGACCCACTGAAATACGACCTGCTGTTCGAGCGCTTCCTGAATCCGGAGCGGGTGTCGATGCCGGACTTCGACATCGACTTCTGCCAGGACAACCGCGACAAGGTCATCGATTACGTCAAGAGCAAGTACGGCGCGCAGTCGGTGGCGCAGATCGCGACTTTCGGCACCTTGGGAGCGAAGGCGGTCGTGCGCGACGTCGGCCGCGTGCTCGATCTGCCGTACACGAAGTGCGATCAACTGTCGAAGCTGATCCCTAACAACCCGGCCGATCCGTGGACGCTGGAGCGCGCGCTCGCGGAAGAGCCGGCCTTCGCCGAGGCGGTCAACAACGACGAGGAGTATCAGCGCATCCTCGAGCTGGCGCGCCCGCTGGAGGGGCTGACGCGCAACGTCAGCATGCACGCGGGCGGCGTGCTGATCGCGCCGGGGAAACTGACCGATTTCTGTCCGCTGTACTGCCAGCCCGGGGCGCCGGAGGCGGCGGTCAGCCAGTTCGACAAGGACGACATCGAGGCGATCGGCCTGGTGAAGTTCGACTTCCTGGGCCTGACCACGCTGACGATCCTCGATCTGACGCTGCGCTACGTGCGGCGGCTCGACCCCGCGTTTCCGCACAGCCTGGCGACCTTGCCGCTCACCGACGCGGCGACCTTCGAGATCTTCAAGAACGCGCAGACGGCGGCGATTTTCCAGTTTGAATCGCGCGGCATGCGCGAGCTGCTGAAGCGCGCCAAGCCCGACCGCCTCGAAGACCTGATCGCGTTGAACGCCCTGTACCGCCCGGGGCCGATGGACCTGATTCCGGATTTCATCGAGCGCAAGCACGGCCGCCAGCGCGTCGAGTACCTGCACCCGAGCCTCGAGCCGATCCTCGCCGACACCTACGGCGTGATGGTCTATCAGGAGCAGGTGATGCGCATCGCGCAGGTGGTCGGCGGCTACTCGCTGGGCGGCGCCGACCTGCTGCGGCGGGCGATGGGAAAGAAAAAGCCCGAGGAGATGGCCAAGCAGCGGTCGATCTTCATCGAGGGCGCCAAGCGGCAGGGCGTGAGCGAGAACATCGCCACCCAGCTCTTCGATTACATGGAGAAGTTCGCGGGCTACGGCTTCAATCGCTCGCACAGCGCCGCCTATGCGCTGCTCGCCTACCAGACCGCGTACTTCAAAAGGCACTACCCGGCCGCGTTCATGGCCGCCAACCTGTCGGCCGTGATGGACGACACCGACAAGGTCAAGGAGCTGATCGAGGACTGCAAGGCGCTCGGGTTGGCGATCGAGCCGCCCGACATCAACGCCGGTGGCTGGCGCTTCGAGCCGGTGGATGCGCGCACGATCCGCTACGGCCTGGGCGCGATCAAGGGCACCGGGCAGGGCGCGATCGAAGCGATCGTCGCCGCGCGCGCCCAGGGCGGCCCGTTCCGCTCGCTGGCGGATCTCGCGGCGCGCGTGGACCGGCAGCTGGTCAATCGGCGCGTGATCGAGGCGCTGGTGCGCGCGGGTGCCTTGGACCGGCTCGATGCCGACCGCGCCAAGCTGTTCGCCAGCGTGGGCCGCGCGCTGGAAGCGGCGGAGCGCGCGGCGGCGGCCGCCGGGCAGGCGAGCCTGTTCGGCGACAGCGCCGAAGTCCACGCGCCGGTGTTCGACTACGTGCCGGCCAAGCCGTGGAGCGAACGCGAGCGGCTGGCCAACGAGAAACTGGCGCTCGGCTACTACTTCAGCGGGCACCTGTTCAGCGAATACGAGGCGGAGGCGCGCCGGCTGGCGCCGACGCGGCTGGCCGATGTCAAGCAGGCGCGCGACCAGGTGCGACTGGCCGGCATCATCGTGTCGGCGCGCACGCAGAACACGCGCCGCGGCCGCATGGGCTTGATCGTGCTCGACGACGGCAGCGCGCAGCTCGAGCTGATGGTGTTTTCGGAGCTGTACGACCGCAAACGCGCGCTGCTGAAGGAGGACACGCTGGTGTTCGTGCTCGGGCGCGTGCGCTACGACGAATTCAACCAGCGGCTATCGGTCAGCGCCGACGATCTGATGGATCTGGCCGAGGCGCGCGCGCGGGCCGAGGCGCGGCTGCGCATCGAGTTGGACCGCGCGATCGACCTCGCGCAATTGAAGAGCGCGCTGGCCCCGTACCGCGTAACGAATGGCGCGACGCCGTCGGGCTGCCGCATCGTCGTCGCCTATCGCAACGAGGTCGGCGCCGCCGACCTCGCGCTGCCCGACGAGTGGCGCGTGCGCCCCGAGGAAACGCTGCTGGCCGAGCTGAAAGAGCGGGCGCGTGTGCGCGAGGCCGGCTTCAACTACGGGTGACGGCGGCGGGCGACACGCGAGTGTCCGCCACCTGAGCGTATTGCGAATGCGTATGAACCCGGCCGCACGGCCGAGCGTCGAACTGCAGCGGAATAGCGTTTGCTTCCAGACCCTGTGAACTAGCGATGATCGATGTTCTTTTTCCCCTCGGCATCTCCCACTATTTGATCGGCGGCCTGCTGATGGGGGTCGGCGTGGCGCTGATCTTCGTGCTCACCGGCGCGGTGTCCGGCATGAGCACGGTGTTCACATCCACCTGGTCGTACTTCTCGACGGCGCCGTTCTTTCAACAGCCGCGCTTTACTGCGACGCGACGGTGGCGATTGGCGCTCGCGGCCGGGTTGATCCTCGGTGCGCTGATCTGGTGGCAGTGGCTGGGCCCCGAGGGCGGCGTGGTCACGCGCGTGACGTGGTGGCAACTGCTGGCTGGGGGATTTCTGGTCGGCTTCGGCGCGCGCATGAGCAACGGCTGCACGTCCGGGCACGGCATCTGCGGGCTGGCGTCGCTGCAGCTGCCGTCGGCGCTGGCGGTGCTGACGTTCCTCGCCACCGCGATCGCGGTGGCGAATCTCACGCTTTGGCTCGGAGGCCGCTGATGAAACCCGTTTCCCTGCTCGCGGTGCTCGCCGGCGGCACGCTGTTCGGCTTCGGGCTGGCGCTGTCCACGATGATCGCGCCGGAAGTGATCCTGAACTTCCTGCGCCTGCGCGACTTCGGCCTGCTGCTGGTGCTCGGCGGCGCGGTGGCGGTGACGTTTGCCGCCTATCGTTTCGCGCCGCGCCTGATGGCGAAGCCCGTCTTCGAGCCGGAGTTCGGCCGCCATCCGTCGGAGCTGAATCGCGACACGATCGTCGGGGCCGCCATCTTCGGCGCTGGCTGGGGGCTGTGCGGTGTGTGTCCGGGGCCGGCGATCGCCGGGCTCGGCGCGGGCAACTGGCCGCTCGTGATCGCACTCGTCGGCATTGCGGCCGGCGCGTACGTGCATGGGCGCTTCTTCGGGCGCGTGACGGAAACGCCCGGCGCCGGGCCGCAACTCGTCGCGCAGGAGCGTTGACGGCGGCGGCGCGTTCGGCCGCCGATCAGGCCGTCGCGCAGGCCGAGTTTCGCCGCCACGCTTTGCCGGCACCGTCGGCAATACGCCGCTGATACGGCTGGAAAGACTGAGCCGCGAGACCGGCTGCGAAATCCTCGGCAAAGCCGAATTCCTGAATCCGGGCGGCTCGGTCAAGGATCGCGCCGCGCTTTACATCGTCG
>DATLZG010000143.1:0-7332 GCA_035574095.1 Burkholderiaceae bacterium
GCGGCCGCGATCGCTGCCGCCGTATCGCCGAGGCGCACGGCCACCTTCGCGCACAGGTAGTCCGCACGCTCGTGTTGCAGCCAGCGGCCGGCGCGATACCAGAAACGCCGCGCCGCCTCGGCGCCGGCGCGCAGCGCGGCCACCTCGGAGGTGCCGAGCGGCCGGCTCAGGCTCGCTTCGAGCAGGCGCGCGGTCACGTTGTTGAAGCACGCCGCGAGCGCCGCGTCGAGCGGCGACGCCTCGATCTGCGCCGCGGCCCTCGCCAGCGCCAGCACGTCCTCGGCGCGCGCCAGCGGATCGGCGACATAGGCGAGGACGGTCAGTTCGCCGGCCCAGTTTGCCTCCGCGTCGCTGGCGCCGGTGCACTTCGCCAGCGCGGTGCGCGCTGCGGCGGCGCCCAGCGCGTCGCCGCGCAGCGTGTGCGCGGCGAACAGTTGCCGCCAGACGCCGGGCGGCGCGTCGTCGCGCACCGCCAGTCGCGCGATCCGCTCGGCCGCCTCGTCCCAGCGCCCGAGCTTCTCCCCGAGCAGGTGGTTGTACAGGAACGCCAATTCGCCGAGCCGTGTCGCCGGCAGCGCACTGGCATCGAACTCGCGCAGCAACTGGGCCGCCCGTTCCGGTTCGGCGTCGTGGATGCGGTCGATCTCGTCGAGCAGCGCTTCGTCCGCTTGCATGGGCGCAGTTTAGCGGCGCCTGCCTTGATCGACCGGGACCTGCGCGCGATCGTCGGCGGCGATCGCCGGGGCGGCGCGGGCGCCGAAGATCGCAGTGCCGACGCGCACCATCGTCGCCCCTTCCGCGATCGCGGCTTCCAGATCGTCGGACATGCCCATCGACAGCGTGTCCAGCGCCAGACCGGCGGCGCGCAGTCGCTCGAAGAGTTCGCGCATGCGGGCGAAGGGCTGCCGCTGCGCAACTGGGTCGGACGTCGGGGCCGGAATCGCCATCAAGCCGCGCAGGCGCAACCTCGGCAGCGCTGCGACTTCGTGCGCCAGACGCGGCAAATCCTCCGGCGCCACACCGCTCTTCGACGCCTCACCGCTGATGTTGACTTGCAGCAGCACGTTCAGGGCCGGCAGTTCGGCTGGACGCTGCGCGGACAAACGCGACGCGATCTTCAAGCGGTCGATCGATTGCACCCAGTCGAAGTGCTCCGCGATCGAGCGCGTCTTGTTGCTCTGGATCGGTCCGATTAGATGCCACTCGAGCCGCAGCTGCGGCGCCGCCTGGCGTACTTGCGCGATCTTTTCGACCGCCTCCTGCACGTAGTTCTCGCCGAACGCGTTCTGGCCGGCGTGCGCGGCCGCCACTACGTGCGCCGCGGGAAAGGTCTTGCTGACGGCGACCAGCGCGACGGCCCCGGGGTCGCGGCCACTGGCCAGCGCGGCGGCGCTAATCCGTTCGTGCACGCGGGCCAGGCTGGCTTGCAGCGCCTCGATCAAACTGGACATAATGAACTGGAGAACTGCGCTAACGACTTGTCTTTTTTCGGCTTTCGGCCGCGCTTGCGGGGATTAGCGTCAGTCGTTGCAGGCCGCGCGGCGGCCCGCGCCTTCCAACGAACCCGGCACTGGCGATGGACATTTCCGAGCTGCTCGCATTCTCCGTCAAGAACAAGGCGTCCGACCTGCATCTGTCGGCCGGTCTGCCGCCGATGATCCGCGTGCACGGCGACGTACGCCGCATCAACTTGCCGCCCTTGGAGCACAAGGACGTGCACGCGATGATCTACGACATCATGAACGACAGCCAGCGCAAGATGTTCGACGAGAACCTCGAGTGCGACTTCTCGTTCGACCTGCCGGGGCTGGCGCGCTTCCGCGTCAACGCGTTCATGCAGGACCGCGGGGCGGCGGCGGTGATGCGCACGATTCCGTCGCGCGTGCTGTCGCTCGAGGAGCTGCAGGCACCGCGCGTGTTCGCCGACTTCGCCATGAAGCCGCGTGGCCTGGTGCTGGTGACCGGGCCGACCGGCTCCGGCAAGAGCACGACGCTGGCGGCGATGATCGACCACGTCAACAACAACCTGTACGGCCACGTCCTGACGATCGAAGACCCGATCGAGTTCGTGCACGAAAGCCGCAAGTGCGTGATCAATCAGCGCGAGGTCGGCCCGCACACGCTGTCGTTTTCCAACGCGCTGCGCAGCGCCCTGCGCGAAGACCCGGACGTGATCCTGGTCGGCGAGCTGCGCGACCTGGAGACGATCCGGCTGGCGCTGACCGCGGCCGAGACCGGCCACCTAGTGTTCGGCACGCTGCACACGTCCAGTGCGGCGAAGACGATCGACCGCGTGGTCGATGTGTTCCCGGCGGCGGAAAAGGAGATGGTGCGGGCGATGCTGTCGGAGTCGCTGGTGGCGGTGATCTCGCAGGCGCTGCTGAAGATCAAGGACGGCAGCGGGCGCGTGGCGGCGCATGAAATCATGGTCGGCACGCCGGCAATCCGCAACCTGATCCGCGAAAACAAAGTCGCGCAGATGTACTCGATGATCCAGACCGGCAGCCAGTACGGCATGCAGACGCTCGACCAGTGCCTGATGGACCTGGTCCGCCGCAATATCATCTCCCCGGCCGAGGCGCGGCAGTATGCGAAGCAGCAGGAAGCGTTTGTCGGGTGAGGGGGTGCGGCCTTGCCCCTCTCCCCTTCCCCCTCTCCCACGATGGGAGAGGGGAAAAGGAATGATCTCGCGCGCGTTGCGCGCTCGATGAGGTTCGTATGGAACGCGATCAGGCAACCCGATTCGTCCACGATCTGCTGCGGTTGCTGCTGACCAAGAAGGGCTCGGATCTCTTTCTGACCGCCGACTTTCCACCGGCCTTCAAGATCGACGGCCGCGTGCTGCCGGTGTCGAACCAGCCGCTGACCGCCCAGCACACTTCGGAACTGGTGCGCTCGATCATGAACGACCGCCAGGCGGCCGAGTTCGAGGCGACCAAGGAGTGCAACTTCGCGATCAGTCCGACCGGGATCGGCCGCTTCCGCGTTTCGGCCTTCGTACAGCAAGGCAAGGTCGGCATCGTGTTCCGTGTGATCGCCGACAAGATTCCGACCGTGGAGGAGCTGAACCTGCCGCCGATCATCAACGAGCTGGCGATGGCCAAGCGCGGCATCGTGATGATCGTCGGCGCCACCGGCTCCGGCAAGAGCACGACGCTGGCGGCGATGGTCGGCTACCGCAACGAGAACAGCCAGGGGCACATCATCACGATCGAAGACCCGATCGAATACGTCCACCCGCACAAGAACTGCATCGTCACGCAACGCGAAGTGGGTGTGGACTGCGAATCGTGGAGCGTGGCGCTGAAGAACACGCTGCGGCAGGCGCCGGACGTGATCCTGATCGGCGAAGTGCGCGACCGCGAGACGATGGAACACGCGATCGCGTTCGCCGAGACCGGGCATCTGGTGATGTGCACGCTGCACGCCAACTCGACCAATCAGGCGCTCGACCGCATCATCAACTTCTTCCCCGAGGACCGGCGCCAGCAACTGCTGATGGATCTGTCGCTGAACCTGCGCGCGATGGTGTCGCAGCGTCTGGTGGCGTTCAAGGACCGCAAGGGCCGCATTCCCGCGGTGGAGCTGATGCTGAACTCGCCGCTGGTGTCCGACCTGATCTTCAAGGGCGAGGTGCAGGAGATCAAGGAAGTGATGAAGCGCTCGCGCGAGCAGGGCATGCAGACGTTCGACCAGGCGCTGTTCGATCTGCACGAGCGCGAGCTGATCTCGTACGAAGACGCGCTGCGCAACGCCGACTCGGTCAACGACCTGCGGTTGCAGATCAAGCTGAACTCGAAGCTGTACGGCGGCGTGGCCGGCATCCACAAGGGCATCGAACACCTGGGCCTGGCGGGCTGAGCCGCGATGGCCCTGCAGGGCAAGGTGGCCTGGATCACCGGTGCCGGCAGCGGCATCGGCTTGGCGGCCGCGCGCGAGTTGGCCGCGGCCGGCGCCACCGTCGTGATGTCCGGCCGCCGCGCCGAGGTCCTGTCGCGCGAAGCGGCTGCGATTCCGCGGGCCGAGGTCGAACCGCTCGACGTCAGCGACAGCGCGGCGGTCGAGCGCGTGGCAAGCGCGATCCTGGCGCGCCACGGCGGCATCGACATCCTCGTCAACAGCGCCGGGCTGAACACGCCGAACCGTTTTTGGCGCGATCAGACCGTGGCCGGCTTCGGCGCAGTCGTGCGCGTCAACCTCGACGGCACCTTTCATTGCGTGCACGCGGTGCTGCCGTCGATGCGCGCGCGCCGCGCCGGCCTTGTCATCAACGTCGCGTCCTGGGCCGGGCGGCACGTGATGGCGCTCGTCGGACCCGCGTACAACGCCGCCAAACACGCCGTCGTGGCGCTGACCGAGACGATCAACATCGAAGAGGGCGTGCATAACATTCGCGCCTGCGCCATCTGCCCCGGCGAAGTGGCCACCCCGATCCTGGAGCGCCGGCCGGTGCCGCCCTCGCCCGAGGAGCGCGCCAGGATGCTGCAACCGGAAGACCTGGGGCGTACGATCCGCTGGGTGGCCGAACAGCCCGACCATGTGTGCGTGAACGAAATCCTGATCAGCCCCACCTGGAACCGCATCTACCTCGGCGGGCCCGACATCCAACGCGCCAGAGCGCCATGACGACCGTCTACGACTTCACCGCGAAAACGATCGACGGCAAAACCAAGAAGCTGTCCGACTACAAGGGCAAAGTGCTGCTGATCGTCAACACCGCCAGCCAGTGCGGCTTTACGCCGCAGTACGCGGGTTTGCAGAAGCTGCACGAGAAGTACGGCAAGCGGGGGTTCGTCGTACTCGGTTTCCCGTGCAATCAGTTCGGCGCGCAGGAGCCGGGCAGCGAAGAAGAGATTGGAAAGTTCTGCGAAACCAGTTTCGGCGTCACCTTTCCGCTGTTCGCAAAAGTCGATGTCAACGGCGAGTCGGCGCATCCGCTGTTCAAGCATCTGAAAGCCGCGGCGCCCGGGATCATGGGTAGCGAGGCGATCAAGTGGAACTTCACCAAGTTCCTCGTCGATCGCGAAGGCCGGGTGGTCAAGCGCTACGCGCCGAACACCGATCCCGCCGCGATCGCACCGGACATCGAAGCGCTGCTCTGATCGAGCCGCTGCAGCCGCGCGGGCGAGATCAGCACGCCGAAGCGCTCGCACCAGATCACCACGCTGCCGTACGCGGCCGGATCGACGCCCGGCGGGACGGCGTAACTCTGGCTGCCCTTGAAGGCCTTCAGCCGGCCGAGGTCCACGTAACGCGTTTTGTCCACGCGGGTCGCGGTCGTGACCGCGGCGTCCGGTACCAGGTAGACGTGAAACTTCGGGCCGGGGCCGACTTCGAAATCGGCTTCGAGATGAACGAGATCCGGGTAAACGCTGACCCCGCCCTTGCCCCAGTGAATCGGGTCGGAGGGATTGGCATGCACGAACCTGCCGGCGGCGACCGGCTTGCGCGCCGCGGTGTCCACGATTTCGGCGGCGACCACGGCGGACAGGAAAATGTACGGGTAGACGAAGATTCCCGTCGCGAAGCCGGCGGCGACACCGAGCGCGCCGCCGATGACGAAGGTGAGAACGAGCTTGAGCATGACGCCTGCCTGCACGGTTGAAGGGACCGCACCTGTGTCGGCGCAGCCCACCGCGCATTACACCCGGCGCACGTTGCGCCGACCGGCCGCCGCGGCCGCCGAACCGCAGTAAGCTTGTCGCCCGACTTGCACACGAGGTGGGCCATGACGACACGCCAATCGAGCGCCGAATGGAAAGGCACGCTGAAGGAGGGCGCCGGCACGATGAGTCTCGGCAGCGGCGCGTATACGGGGCCGTTCACGTTCGCGTCCCGGTTCGAGTCGGGCCCGGGCACCAATCCGGAAGAATTGATCGGTGCCGCGCACGCCGGCTGCTATTCGATGTTCCTGTCCGCGCTGCTGACCAAAGCCGGCTTCAAACCGGACCGCATCAAGACCACTGCCACCGTGCACCTGGGCGAGGGACCGGCGATCCACCTGATCGAACTGACGACCGAAGCGAGCGTGCCGGGTCTGACCGACGCGGCGTTTCAACAGCACGCCGAGGAAGCGAAGAAGGGCTGCCCGGTATCGAAAGCCCTCGCCGGCCCGCGGATCACGCTGACCGCGCGGCTCGTGTGAGCCTGCGGCGGCCGGCTGGCACCCGCCGGCCGCCGGATCTCACTCGCACAGCCCGAGGATCTTCTGCTCGGTCGTACACGCGCTGCGCGCAGGCTTGGGCGTGCAGCGCTTCAGTTCGCGCGAGATCGGCGCGTAGTACTGCCAGCCGCGGCCCAACTCGGGCAATGCGAGTTCGACCTCCTTCCACTTCGGATGCCCCTGCGCGCGCAGCGTCTCGAAGTTGTCGCACAACGCGCGGCCGAACTTCGCCAGGTTGTTCACGGTCAGCGACATCTTGTAGTCGTAGGTGACCAGGAACGCCTTGACCGCCAGCCCGGGGACGTCCTCGGTGAGCAGGTTCGGATAGTTCGCCGCGCGCACCGTCGACGGAAAGTACGTCTTCAGCGCTTCCTTGCTCGACGGGTGGTTGGAATCGAACTTCAGCAGCTTGATCAGCGAGCGCGCTTCGGCCTTCATGTCGGTGAACAGTTTGGCCGGCTGGCCGGCGACGATCACGACCACATCGACACTCTTGTCGGTGACGAGCTTCGCCAGCGCCTCTTCGTTGGACAGGAACGTGGTCGTCGCCTCCGGAATCGGCTCCCTGAACAGCAGGCGGTAGATCGTCGTCGCCGACATCGCGGTGCCGCTCTTCAGCAACCCGGCGTTGATCCGCTGGTCCTTGATCTCGTGCACCCAGGCCAGTGGCGAGTCGGCGCGCACGACGAAGTAGATCTCCTCGTTGTACAGGGGCAGGATCACGCGCAGCGGACGGATGATCGCGCCCGCTTCGGCCTTGCCCGCTTCGCTCTGGTTGATGAAGGCCTGATAGACGTCGGATTGCACCAGCGCGAATTTCACCCCGGGTTCGTAGCGCAGGCGGTGCACGTTTTCCGCCGAACCGGCCGAGGGCAGCGCTTCCAGGTCGAAGCCGGCGGCCGGCGCGACGAACTTCGCCAGGTCGCGGCCGATCTGGATGTAGGTGCCGCGCTCGGAAGCGGTGACGATCTTGTACTGGATCGGCGCTGCCGACGCGCCGCCGGCGAACGCGCCGAGCAGCAGCGACAGCACGAAGGAACACATACCAAGCATCGCTCTCATCTCCCGGCGGGTTCGGCCTCGAGTTCGCACAGCGCCAGCGCGGCCAGCGCCGGCGTGCAGGGTTGCGGGGTCGGCGGCCGCTGCACCGCGCGCGCCGGCGGCGGCGA
>DATLZG010000144.1:0-2182 GCA_035574095.1 Burkholderiaceae bacterium
TGCCGCCGGAACTGGGGGATCGTCAGCCGGCACAGCGCGACCACCGACCGCACGTTCAGGTCCAGTACGGCGTCGAACAGCGCGTCGTCGGCTTCGGCGATCGGCGAGCGGCGCACCAGATCGCCGGCGTTGTTGACCAGCACGTCGATGCGACCGAAGCACCCGATCGTCTCCTGCACCAGGCGCTCGCGCGCCGGCGCCTGCGTCAGGTCGGCCTGCAGCGCGATCGCCTCGCTGCCGGCCGCGGCGATGTCGGCGACGACCTGTGTCGCTGCGGCCGCGCTGCCCCGGTAGTGCACCGCGACCTTCGCTCCGGCGCGGCCGAACGCGCGCGCGGCGGCGGCGCCGATGCCGGTGCCGGCGCCGGTGATCAGAACGACTTTGCCTCGCAGATCGTCGAACATGGATCCTCTCGCGGCGACTTCTCCGCCCGCGCGCGGCCAGCCGCCGGTTACGAGTTGACGTTGTGCCGTGCTCCGTTTGCAGGGTCGCGGAGTCGCGATTGTGCACGCGCGAGCGGGCGAAGCGGATAAGAGCAGCGCTGCTCTGACGTCGACAGCGCCGGCAGCCCACGCCGCAACTGCACGGGCTCGCAGCCGCCAAAGTGCGTCGATCCTCGGAACAGGCGTTGACCGTCCCCGTTTCTCGCGCCTACGACGGCGCGCCGGGCCGCGAACAATCGACGGCGTCTCCCTCCGACCGCGGGGCCCGCCGACGTGCGTGCCGCGACCGCCATCGCCGATGTACCTCGAGCATTTCGGAATCGAAATCCCGCCGTTTTCGATCGGCCCGGACCCTACCTTCGCGTTCGATTCACGCGCGCAGCGCGCGTCGCTCGGCGCGCTTCTGACGGCGATCGACGGCGGGGCCGAGTTCGTCAAGCTGACCGGCGCGGCGGGCGCTGGCAAGACGCTGACTTGCCACCGGCTGGTGGCAGCGCTGCGCGCCCGGGGGCAAGCCTACGACGTCGCCTACGTCGCCAACCCATGCCTGTCGCCGCGCGCATTGCTGCTGGCGGTGACGCTCGAACTCCGTTTGCGGCCCCGGGCCGATGCCACCGAATCGCATCTGCTGGCAGCCCTGGACCGCCACCTGCGAGCCGCCGCACGCGCCGGCCGTCGCCTCGTCGTCTGCCTGGACGAAGCGCAAGCGATGCCCGTCCATGCGCTGCAAGCGCTGCACCTGGTCGCGGATCGCGGATCCAGCGGCCGCAGACCGCTGCAGGTCGTGCTCGCCGGGCAGCCGGAACTCGACCGCAAGCTCGCTCGGCCAGAGCTGCGCGGGTTGGCGCGCCGCGTCGCCTGTACGCCGCCGCTGGCGGGGCTCGCCGTCGATGAGACGGAGCCCTATCTGGCGCACCGGCTGAGTGTCGCCGGTTATCGCGGCGAACCTTTATTCGCGCCCTACGTCGCGCGCCGCGTCCACGCGGCCACGCGCGGCCTGCCACGGCGAGTCAACATCGTCGCGCACAAGGCCTTGGTGCTCGCGTTCCGCGGCGACTGTCTGCGCGTTCATCCGCATCACGTGCGGGCCGCGGCCGCCGAGACGCCCTACGCCAGTCGCCTCGGCAACCTGAGCCACCTGCTGGCCGACATCGCGCAGTGGCTGCGACCGCGCGCGCGGCTGTGGACCTTGCCCATCGGCGAACGCAACTCGCAAGCCTGACCCTGCCGCCGCGCCTGCGTGCAACGGTCGCACGCGCCGTGTCAGAGGCGTTTGCCGGCGCCATCGCGCGCGGCGTGCTCGACCGGGCGCGGCGCGGTGATCGTCACGGGCTCGAGGCGAACGACATTCGCGTACAGCTTGGTCCGCGCCACCGAGCGATCGGCGTAACCGCCGAGTGTGGCCACGATCGCCAGTGTCGCGACCGCGCTCGCGGCCAGCCCCAGCAAGCGAATCGAAACACGGTCGGCAGTCATCTTCTTGTCCTCGCTCTGACGGCAACGCGGTGCGTTGCTGCGTTGCTGCGCACTGTAGGCAAGCGCGGTCGGCGTCGCGAGCGATATGCGATGAACCGCGCAAAAGGGGGCGCGAACTGCAGCGCGCGCGATCGAGCGGTGCGATCCGCTGCGCGCGCGCGACGAAACCGCCGGGCAGCGGACGAATCGGGTTCGTCAGCGGCGGCGCGGCCGGGCCAGCTCGGCGAACGCTTCCGGCGCCAGCGGCCGGCCGAGCAAGTAGC
>DATLZG010000145.1:0-2199 GCA_035574095.1 Burkholderiaceae bacterium
CCGCAGGGCGCGGACCCGGTGTGGAACGCCGCCAACTGCCGCAACCGGCGCATCTTCAACGACCGCACGGGGCTGGCGGCCGGCCGCAACACGCGCCGCTTCCTGCTGCAGACCTACCGCCGCGACATGGGCGGCGGCAACTTCGTGTTGATGAAAGACCTGTCGGCGCCGATCTTCGTGCGCGGCCGGCATTGGGGCGGGTTGCGCCTCGGTTACCGGTTCTGAGCCGGGCGGCGTCGCGCCCGACCCGGGCGCGCCGGCCGCGCGGAGGGCACCGCGCGCGCGTGCCGCAGGCGCGGTCGCCTGACCGTTGGTCGCGCCCCACCCGGGGGATCTCGGATTGCGCCGCTGCAATCGCGCTTCTCCAGCGTTAGCCGATCGCCGCCCTCACCGATAGTGTGCGACGGGATTCACAGTCAACTCGCAGGAGAAAGCGGATGAGCGCGATCGATGCAGCGATCGTCACGGCGGCGGCCGACGCCAAGGAACAGCAGGGCGCGAAGGCGAAGGAGTATCTGACCTTCCGTCTCGGGCACGAGGAATACGGGATCGACATCCTGAAGGTGCAGGAGATCCGCGGCTACGACCAGGTGACCCGCATCGCCAACGCACCGGCCTTCATCAAAGGCGTGGTCAACCTGCGCGGCGTGATCGTGCCGATCGTCGATCTGCGCATCAAGTTCAACCTCGGCGAGGCGCGCTACGACGCGTTCACCGTGGTGATCGTGCTGAACGTGCTGGGGCGGGTGGTCGGCGCGGTGGTCGATTCGGTCAGCGACGTGCTGGAGCTCGCTCCGGAGCAGATCAAGCCGGCGCCCGAGTTCAACGCGCTGCTCGATGCCGGCTACATCACCGGGCTGGGGACGGTCGGCAGCGGCGAAGCGGCGCGCATGCTGATCCTCGTCGACATCGAAAAGCTGATGGCCAGCCCGGACATGGCGCTGATCGAGGCCGGCGCGAAGTGAAGCGATGTGATCGCGACGGCGCAACGCACGTCGCTTGATGCATTCAGGGAGGATCGGATGAGCTCCATCGCGAGCGGAGACCGCTTGATGCTCGCCATCACTTGGCTTAGCGCGGCCGTGGCGGCCGGGTTGGGCGCTTATTACGGCGGTTTCATTCTCGGACTCGTGCTCGGCGCGGCGTTGGCCGGCGCGTTCACCGCGTTCGCCGTGGTCGCGCCCGGTTCGGTGGCGACGCGGCTGGCGGCCGGTGTGATCCTGATGGCGCTGGTGGCATTGCATATCCACCTCGGGCGCGGCACGACGGAATTGCACTTCGGAGTCTTCGTGCTGTCGTCGTTCCTACTGGTGTACCGCGACTGGCGGCCGATCGTCGCGGCCGCGGGCACGATTGCGCTGCACCACCTGACGTTCAACTACATGCAGGTGGCCGGCTGGGGCGTGTACTGCTTCACCGACGCCGGGCTGCCGCGCGTCCTCGCGCACGCCGCCTATGTTGTGACGCAAAGCGCGGTGCTGTGTGCGATGGCGGTCGCGATGCGGCGCGACGAGCAGATGGCGGACGAACTGCGTGCGATGGCCGCGCAGGTGCACGGCAGCGACGGCAAGCTCGAGCTCGGCGCGCTGCAGAACTTCACGCCGCACAGCGATACGGCCCGCATCTACCACGCTCTGCTGCAACAGACGGCCAACGCCGTGGCCGCCGTGCACACCGCGACCGATTCGGTGGCGGCCGCCAGCCGCGAACTCGCTCAGGGCAATCAGGATCTTTCCAGCCGCACCGAGCGGCAGGCGTCCAGCCTGCAGCAGACCGCGGCCTCGGTGGAAGAGCTGAAGAACGCCGTGCGCCAGAGTGCCGAAAACGCGCGTCTGGCCGACGAACTGGCGCACAGCGCCTCGCGTACCGCGGTCGAGGGCGGGGCGCTGTTCAACGAGGTCGTGACCCGCATGCAGGAGATCAGCGCCGCCAGCGGCAAGATCGCCGAAATCATCGGCGTGATCGACGGCATCGCTTTCCAGACCAACATCCTGGCGCTGAACGCTGCGGTGGAAGCCGCGCGCGCCGGCGAACAGGGGCGGGGATTCGCGGTGGTGGCCGGCGAAGTCAGGAATCTGGCGCAACGGAGCGCGCAGGCGGCGCGCGAGATCAAGGCTCTGATCGAAGACAGCGTCGGCAAGGTCTCGCTCGGCGCGCAGCAGGTGCACGCCGCGCGCGATTCGATCGACGCCATCGTCG
>DATLZG010000146.1:0-4562 GCA_035574095.1 Burkholderiaceae bacterium
CCGCAACCGCCGGCCGACGCGCGAACGCCGCGCGCCCGCAAACCTGGCCATGCGCGTCATCACTGAAAGCAGGAGTACCAAACGATGATCCGGACCTTGATCGGCGCGATGCTCGTTGTCGGCGCGGCCGCCGTTCACGCGCACGGCGCCGCGCATGGCCGGCACGCCGCCCCCGCGCGCGCGCCGAATCTGGAGCCGGTGGACAAGCCCTTCGGCCGCACCGGCGACCCCAGGCGCGTGACGCGCACGATCGAAATCCGCGCCGACGACCGCATGCGCTACGCGCCGGATGCGATCACGGTACGGCAGGGCGAGACCGTGCGGCTGAAAGTGCGCAACCATGGCAAGGTCATGCACGAGCTGGTGCTCGGAACGATGGCGGAGCTGAAAGAGCACGCCGAGTGGATGAAGAAGCATCCGGGCATGGAGCACGACGAGCCGTACATGGCGCACCTCGGCCCCGGCGAGTCGGGCGAAATCGTGTGGCAGTTCACGCAACCGGGCGAGTTCTATTTCGCGTGCCTGATCCCGGGCCACTTCGAGGCCGGGATGATCGGCAAGATCGTCGTCACGCCAGCCGCCGACGCGGCGGCGGGCAACCGCGCACCGCAGTGATTTCAAACAGGGAGGCCATCGATGAACAAGCTCTTTCTTGCTGCCGCACTGGCATTCGCCGGCTTGGCGGCGACCGCGCAGACCCAGCCGGGCGGCGGGCATTCCAACCGTCACGGCGACGAGATGGCCGCGGGCGAAGTGCGCCGCGTCAACAAGGAGCAGGGCAAGATCACGCTGCGCCATGGCGAGATCAAGGCGCTCGACATGCCGGCGATGACGATGGTGTTCGAGGTGCGCGATCCGAAACTGCTGGACGCGGTGAAACCCGGCGACAAGGTGCGGTTTCGCGTGGTCAAGGAGCCGAACGGCGCGTACGTCGTCACCGACATCCAGCCCGCACCATGAAGCGTTGGCCGGCGCTGCTCGGCGCCGCGGCGCTCGCGATGGCCGCCTGCTCGCGGTCCGGCAGCCCGGTGCCGGACCTGAACGATGCCGCGCGCCTCGCCGCAGGCCGATCCGTGTACGCGCGCCACTGCGCCGCCTGCCACGGCGCGCGCCTCGAAGGGCAGCCGAACTGGACCACGCGCCGGGCCGACGGGCGGCTGCCGGCGCCGCCGCACGACGACAGCGGCCACACCTGGCATCACCCGATGCAGGTGCTGTTCGCGATCACCAAGCACGGGCTTACGCCCCCGCACGCGCCCGCCGGCTACGAAAGCGACATGCCGGCGTTCGGCGGCACGCTGACCGACGAGGAGATCTGGAACGTGCTGGCGTTCATTCGCAGCCGCTGGTCGGTCGAGGTGCGCACGCGGCACGACCAACTCGAGCGTCAGTATGCAAACCAGCGGCGTTGATTGACCGGGATCAATCGGCATCGCAACGCCAGCGCGCGTTCGCGGTCGAACGACAAATGAGCAGATGATGGGCGGGCACCGAATGATCGGCGGACCCGGGATGAGGGGCGGCGCGAAGAAGTAGTCGCCCCTCGTGGAGTTCCGATCTCCGCGATGCGCGGCGCCGGCGATTGAAGTCGCGGCCCTCGCCGCGCAGCGCTCGGAGGCCGCGAAGAATCGTCGCGCGTGCGCCGAGGTTGCGTCGAAGAGCGCAGTCGTATGAAGCAGTACGTCGCGCACCGTAGGTGCAAGATCGGGGCGCGCAGTAGACATCGACGATTTCGGCGGACGCCGGCAGGAGCAACGCAATGACCACTGATCCGGTGTGCGGCATGGCGGTCGATCCGAAGAGCGCCGCCGGCAGCGCTCAGTTCCAGGGCACGACCTACTGGTTCTGCTCGCCGCATTGCCTGGCGAAGTTCAAGGATGAGCCGCAACGTTTCGTCGGGTCGCCCGCGCCGGAGCACCGGCGCCCCAACGGGCACGCGCATGCGCATCACGCGGCCGCGCATGCCGCGACCGCCGACGCCGGCGAGGCGCCCGCGCCGGGGGGACGGCTGGCGGCGCCCGAATCCGGCGCGACGATCTACACCTGCCCGATGCACCCGCAGGTGCGCCAGCCGACACCGGGCCACTGCCCGATCTGCGGCATGGCGCTCGAGCCGCTGCTGCCGTCGCTCGAAGAGGAAGAGAACCCGGAACTCGTCGACTTCACGCGCCGCTTCTGGTGGACGCTGCCATTGACCGCGATCGTCGTGTCGCTGGCGATGTTCGGCCACCGGATCGCGGTGGTGCCGCCGGCCGCGCTGTCGTGGCTCGAGTTCGCGCTCGCCGCGCCGGTGATCCTGTGGGGCGGTTGGCCGTTTTTCGAGCGCGGCGTGCAGTCGGTGGTCCACCGCAGCCCGAACATGTGGACGCTGATCGGGCTCGGTGTGGCGGCGGCGTTCGTCTACAGCGCAGCGGCGACGGTCGCACCGAAGCTGTTTCCCGACAGCTTCGTCGTGCACGGCCGCGTCGGCGTCTACTTCGAGGCCGCGGCGGTGATCGTGTCGCTGACGCTGCTCGGCCAGGTGCTCGAGTTGCGCGCGCGCTCGAAGACCTCGGCGGCCATCAAGGCGCTGCTGGGGCTGGCGCCGAAGACCGCGCGCCGGCTGCGCGACGACGGCACCGAGGAGGACATCCCGCTCGCGCACGTGCACGTCGGCGATCGCCTGCGCGTGCGCCCCGGCGAGAAGGTGCCGGTCGACGGCGTGGTGCTCGAAGGCGAAAGCAGCGTCGACGAATCGATGCTGACCGGCGAGCCGATTCCCGTGCCCAAGCGCGCCGGCGACAAGCTGATCGGCGCGACGATCAACACGACGGGCGCGCTCGTGATGCGCGCCGAGAAGGTCGGTGCGGCGACGATGCTGGCGCAGATCGTGCAGATGGTCGCCGAGGCGGCGCGGTCGCGTGCGCCGATGCAGCGGCTGGCGGACGTGGTGGCCGGGCGCTTCGTGCTGGCGGTGATGGGCGTCGCGCTCGCCACGTTCCTGGTCTGGGGCTACTTCGGTCCCGAGCCGAGTTGGGTGTACGCGACGATCAACGCGCTCGCGGTGTTGATCATCGCCTGCCCCTGCGCGCTCGGGCTCGCCACACCGATGTCGATCATGGTCGCGACCGGACGCGGCGCGACGCAAGGTGTGCTGTTCCGTGACGCGGCGGCGATCGAGTCAATGTGCAGGATCGACACGCTGGTCGTCGACAAGACCGGCACGCTGACCGAAGGCAAGCCGGCGTTCGATCGCATAGTCGCCGCCGCCGGCTGGACCGAGAACGAAGTGCTGCGGCTTGCCGCCAGCGTCGATCAAGGTGCCGAGCATCCGCTCGCCGCAGCGATCGTGGCCGAGGCGCGGCGCCGCGGGGTCCCGCTCGAGACGCCGGAATCGTTCGCGACCGCCGGCGGCATCGGCGTGCGCGGCACGGTCGGCGGCCGCCGCATCCTGATCGGCAACACCACACTGATGCAGGACGAAGGTGTGGATTGGCGGCCGCTCGAGCGCGACGCCGAAGCGCTGCGCACGCAGGGTGCGAGCGTGATGTTCGTCGCGGTCGACGGACGCCTCGCCGGACTGATCGCCGTGTCGGATCCGATCAAACCGACGACGCCGGCCGCGCTGGCCGCGCTGCGCGCCGACGGCGTGCGGGTCGTGATGGCCACCGGCGACGGCTGGACCACCGCGCGCGCGGTCGCGGCCAGGCTCGGCATCGACGAGGTGTTCGGCGAGGTCAAGCCGCAGGACAAGGTCGATCTCGTCGCGCGCCTGAAAGCCGCGGGCCGCAGGGTCGCGATGGCCGGCGACGGCATCAACGACGCGCCGGCGCTCGCCGCCGCCGATGTCGGCATCGCGATGGGCACCGGCACCGATGTCGCGATGAACGCCGGCCACGTCACGCTGATCAAGGGCGATTTGACCGGCATCGCACGCGCGCGCGAGCTGTCGCGGCAGACGGTTCGCAACATGCGGCAGAACCTCGCCTTCGCGCTCGTCTACAACGCGCTCGGCGTGCCGATCGCCGCCGGCGTGCTCTATCCGTTCTTCGGCGTGCTGCTGTCTCCGCTCGTCGCGGCGCTGGCGATGAGCTTCAGTTCGGTATCGGTGGTCGGCAACGCGCTGCGGCTGCGCGGCGCGCGCTGACAGCGCTTGGCGCTGCGCGCACACTGCGGCCACGTCGGTTGTGCGCCAGGAGACTGCGCCGATGACCTTGCTGGACGAACTGAAGCGGCGCGCCCGCGGCTTGCGGGCCGAGACCTTCGCGCTCGCGCTCGCCGCGCGGCATCCGCGCACTCCTTGGTACGCCAAGTGGCTCGTCGCCGCCATCGTGGCCTACGCGTTGTCCCCGATCGATCTGATCCCGGATTTCGTGCCGCTGCTCGGCTACCTGGACGATCTGGTGCTGATTCCGCTGGGGCTCGCGCTTGCGATCAGGCTGATTGACCCGGCGGTGCTGGCCGAATGCCGCGCGCGGGCACGCTCCGCAATGCAGGAAGGCAAACCGGTCAGCCGCGCAGCGGCGGTCGCGATCGTCGCGATCTGGCTCGCCGTCGCCGCGCTCGCTGCGTTGTGGGCCTAC
>DATLZG010000147.1:0-4701 GCA_035574095.1 Burkholderiaceae bacterium
CGACTATGGCTGCTCCTGCCGCGGCGTTGCCAGCGCCACCGCTCCGCCGGCCTCGACGCGCCGCCCGCCCATCCGCTCGGCGAGCTGCCGCAGCAGCACGTAGAACACCGGGGTCAGCGCCAGCCCGAACAGCGTCACGCCGATCATCCCGGAGAACACCGCGATGCCGATCGCGCGCCGCATCTCGGCGCCGGCGCCGGTGGAAAACGCCAGCGGCGCCACGCCCATGATGAACGCGAACGAAGTCATCAGGATCGGCCGCAGCCGCAACCGGCTCGCTTCGATCGCGGCGGCCACGATCGAGCGGCCGCGCCGCTCCAGCTCGCGCGCGAACTCGACGATCAAAATCGCGTTCTTCGCCGCCAGGCCCACCAGCACGATCAACGCGATCTGCGTGAAGATGTTGTTGTCGCCGCGCGTGACCCACACGCCGGCGATCGCCGACAGCAGCGTCATCGGCACGATCAGGATCACCGCCAGCGGCAGCGTCCAGCTTTCGTACAGCGCCGCCAGCACCAGGAACACCAGCAGCACCGCGAGCGGGAACACGATCAGCCCGCTCGTTCCGGCCAGGATCTCCTGATAGGTCAGCTCGGTCCACTCGAAGCCGACCCCTTTCGGCAGCGTCTCCTTGGCGATCCGCTCGATGGCCGCCTGCGCCTGGCCCGAACTGAAGCCGGGCGCCGGCGCGCCGTTGATCTCGGCGGCGGTGTAGGCGTTGTAGCGCGTGACGCGATCCGGCCCGAAGCTGGGCTGCACGTTCAGCAACGCGGCCAGCGGCACCATCTCGCCGCGATCGTTGCGCGTCTTCAGTTTGCCGATGTCCTCCGCGTGCGCGCGGAACGGCGCGTCCGCCTGCAGCTTGACCTGGTAGGTGCGGCCGAAGCGGTTGAAGTCGTTCACGTACAGCGAGCCGAGGTAGATCTGCATCGTGTCGAACACGTCGGTCACCGACACGCCGAGCTGCTTCGCTTTCACGCGGTCGACGTCGGCGAGCAACTGCGGCACGTTGATCTGATAGCTGGTGAACAGGCCCGCCAACTCAGGTGTTTGGTACGCCTTGGCGAGGAACGCTTTGACCGCGCCGTCGAGCGCCTCGTAACCGAGCGCTGCGCGGTCCTCGATCTGCAGCTTGAAGCCGCCGATCGTGCCGAGCCCCTGCACCGGCGGCGGCGGAAACACCATCGTGAATGCGTCCTGGATGGCGGCGAACTGCTGGTTCAGCGCGCCCGCGATCGCGAAGCCGGACAGCTCCGGTGCGCGCCGCGCGTCGAAGTCCTGCAGCGTGACGAACACGATGCCGGCGTTCGAGCTGTTGGTGAAGCCGTTGATCGACAGCCCGGGAAACGCGACCGCCGCTTCCACGCCCGGCTGCTTCAGCGCGATGTCCGACATGCGGCGGATCACCTCTTCGGTGCGGTCCAGCGACGCGCCGTCCGGCAGTTGCGCGAAGCCGACCAGGTACTGCTTGTCCTGGCCCGGCACGAAGCCGCGCGGCACGGTGTCGAACGCGGCGAACGCGACCGCCGTCAGCACGGCATAGGCGCCGAGCGCGGCCGCTTTGTGGCCGAGCACGCGCGAGACGCCACCGCCGTACGCGTCCGACGCACGCCCGAAGGCGCGGTTGAACAGGCGGAAGAAACCGCCGAGCACGGCGTCCATCGCGCGGCCGAAGCGGTCCTTGGTCGCGCCGTGCGGCTGCAGCAGCCGCGCCGCGAGCGCCGGCGACAGCGTCAGCGAGTTGAAGGTCGAAATGACGGTCGAGATCGCGATCGTCAGCGCGAACTGCTGGTAGAACTGCCCGGTCAGCCCCGGCACGAACGCCAGCGGCACGAACACCGCGACCAGCACCAGGCCGATGGCGACGATCGGGCCGCTGACTTCGTCCATCGCCTTGCGCGTGGCGTCGCGCGGCGACAGGCCGGCGGCGATGTTGCGTTCGACGTTTTCGACCACGACGATCGCGTCGTCGACCACGATGCCGATCGCCAGCACCAGCCCGAACAGCGACAGCGCGTTGATCGAGAAGCCGAACGCCAGCATCAGCGCGAACGTGCCGACGATCGACACCGGCACCGCGACGAGCGGAATGATCGATGCGCGCCAGGTCTGCAGGAACACGATCACCACCAGCACGACCAGCAGCACCGCTTCGAGCAGCGTCATCACCACCGCATCGATCGAGCTTTTCACGAAGCGCGTCGTGTCGTAGACGATCCGCCACGACACGCCTTCCGGCATGTCCGCTTCGAGCTGCGCCATCGCCGCGTGCACGCCGTCGGCGACCGCGATCGCGTTCGATCCCGGCGACTGGAAGATGCCGATCGCCACCGCCGGGCTGTTGTTCAGCAGGCTGCGCAGCGAGTAGTCGGCCGCGCCCAGCTCGATGCGCGCGACGTCGCGCAGCCGCGTCACCGCGCCGTCGGCCGCGGTCTTGATCACGACGGCGCCGAATTCCTCTTCGGTCGCCAGCCGGCCGCGCGCGTTGACCGCGAGCTGGTAGTCGATGCCGGGCACGCTGGGCGCGGCGCCGATCACGCCGGCGGCGACGGTGGCGTTTTGCTCGCGGATCGCGCGCGCGACGTCGGTGGCGGTCAGGTGGCGCGCGGCGACCTTGTCCGGATCGAGCCAGACGCGCATCGCGTAATCGCCGGCGCCCCAGATGATCACCTGGCCGGCGCCCGGTACGCGGGCGAGCACGTCCTTGACGTTCAGCACCGCGTAGTTGCGCAGGTAATTGGCGTCGTAACGCTCGTTCGGCGACACCAGGTGCACGACCATCGTCAGGTCGGGCGAGCTCTTGACGGTCGTCACGCCGAGCCGGCGCACCTCTTCGGGCAGGCGCGGCAGCGCCTGCGACACGCGGTTCTGCACCAGCTGCTGCGCGAGGTCGGCATCGGTGCCGAGCTTGAACGTGACGGTCAGCGTCATCACGCCGTCGCCGGTCGCCTGCGACCCCATGTACAGCATGCCCTCGGTGCCGTTGATCGCCTCTTCGAGCGGCGTGGCGACGGTTTCGGCGATCACCTTGGGGTTCGCGCCCGGATAGATCGCGCGCACGACGATCGCCGGCGGCGCGACCTCCGGATACTCGGAGACCGGCAGCTTCCACAGCGCGATCGCGCCGGCGAGGAAGACGACGATCGACAGCACCGCCGCGAGGATCGGGCGGTCGATGAAGTGCTGCGACAGCTTCATGGGCGTCTCCGCGGGCGCGTCGCTCAGGACGAGTGCGCGCCGTTGCGCCGCTGCGCGAGTTCGGGCTTTTCGTCCATGCGCACCGGGTTCGGCGCCACCAGGCTGCCGGGGCGCACGCGCTGGATGCCGTTGACGACGATCGTCTCGCCGGCCGCCAGCCCGGCGCGCACCACGCGCAGGCCGTCGACCACGGGGCCGAGCTTGACTTCGCGGTACGCGACCCTGTTGTCGGCGCCGACCACGAACACGAACTTGCGGTCCTGGTCGGTGCCTACCGCGCGGTCGTTGATCAGCACCGCGTTCTGCGCGCCGCTGCCGCCGACTTTCAGGCGCGCGAACATGCCGGGCGTCAGCAGCCCGTCTTTGTTGTCGAACACCGCGCGCATGCGCACCGTCCCCGACTGCGGATCGATGCGGTTGTCGACGAACTCGATCTCGCCCTGGCGCGGGAATCCTTCTTCGTTCGCCAAGCCCATGTAGATCGGTATGCGGCGCGCGCCGTGCGCGCCGGGGCGCGCGCCGGCGGCCGCGGCGTACTTCAGGAACGCCTGTTCGTCGGCCTCGAACGCGGCGTAGATCGGCGACGTCGAAACGATCGAGGTCAGCGCCGGACCGCCCGCGCCGGCGACGACCAGGTTGCCGACCGTCACCTCGGCACGGCTGACGCGGCCCGCGATCGGCGCCGTGATGCGCGTATAGCCGAGGTTCAGGCGCGCGATCTCGAGCGCCGATTGCGCGGCCTGCACGGCCGCCTGCGCTTCGCGCAGCGCGTTGCCGCGCTCTTCGACGACGCGCTGCGCGACCGCACGCTCCTCGTACAGCCGCTCGGCGCGCGACGCTTCCGAGGTCGCCAACGCGAGCCGCGCCTGCGCGGCGGCGAGCGCCGCTTCCGCGCGCGCGACTTCCGCCGCGTACGGCTTCGGATCGATCACGAACAGCGTGTCGCCCTTCTTCACCAGTGCGCCCGGCGTGAAATGCACCGCCTCGATGTAGCCGGCGACGCGCGGGCGCACTTCGACGCGGTCGATCGCCTCCAGGCGGCCGGAGAACTCGTCGAACTCGACCACGCGGCGCTCGAGCGCCGCGGCCACCGCGACCGGCATCGCCGCCGGCGCCTGCGCTTGCGGCGCAGCTTGCACCGGCCGATCGAGATACGAGTACGCGCCGGCGGCGCCGAAGACGGCGATCGCGAGCGCGATGCGCAGAGGAGTGAGTTGTCTGGCGGTGGTCATGGTCGCGATTTCCTCGGTGGCTGAAGAGATTCGAAGCGGATCGTCGCCGGCGCGGGTTGGCGTCGCGTTGCAGCGAACCTCGCCGCTCGTTTCAGCTGCAACGCCGGCGCGCTAGTAGTACGGCGTATGCCGCCGCCGCATCGCGTGGAAAGCCGCTTCGTCCCAGGACGCGGTCGCGCGGCCCCACAGCCGTTTCAGGCGCGCAGCGATGCCGCGCGCGGCCGCGGGCGGCGGCACCGCGAGCTCGGCGGGTTCATCGTCGTGCGGCCAC
>DATLZG010000148.1:0-6364 GCA_035574095.1 Burkholderiaceae bacterium
TGGCGCTAGCCACGATCAAAGGTCGCCGGCGCTATCTCTGTCCGGCACGAGTGCGGCTAACCAAGGCACGCCTGAACTTGGCGCGCGAGTTCGACGCCGGCGTCTGGGACGGCGACCTTGACGACAAGGGCATCGCCGAGGAGCCAGACTCGGACACCTTCACCTCGGGAGCACGCGAGTGCGCCGGCGAAGCGTGTCCCGACTACAACCGGTGCCCGTACAGGGTCGCCACAGAGCGCGCGCAGAAGGCAGCCGTGGTCGTCACGAACCACGCCTACCTGATCTCCGCGTCGCGGCTCGGCGAAGATGCGGGCCATCCATGCTCCCCCAAGGAGGGAGTAGTGCTAATCGTGGACGAGGCGCACTGCCTCGAAGACACGGCGCGGCAGATCCTGCGGCGCTCCTTGCCGCTGGGCGAGAAGTTCATTGCCACCATCCAAGGACAGTGGCGCGTCGCGCACAAAGCGGCCAATGGGCTGCGGCTTGGTGTGCCAGAGCACATCGTGGGCCGGCTGTCGGCTGAGCTCCGCGCTTTGCGGCAAGCCGCGAACTGCCGCGCCGAACAAGGCGCGCTCGTCATTCCGGCCGGCAAGCCGCCTGCGTGGCTGAGGCCGCTGGTCGCTCGACTGCGCGGGACGTGCGCCGAGCTGATGAGCGTGCTGGACGAAAGGCTGTTGCCGGCGGTGCGCCAAAACGCGACGATCGCGGCAAGAAGCGCGCTGCCAGTGCTATCCGTGGTTGGCCGCCTCGCCGATGCGATTGAGCAGGCGGAATCTGTGCTGGCCGCGTTCGAGGACGAGCGGCCGGCAAAAGAATGGCCGCCGGCCAGGTGGCTAGAAGGCGGCGGCGATGAAGTGGCGTTCGCCTGGTCCGCGCCGATCGAGGTCGGACCGTTGTTGCGAGCGATGCTGTGGGAACGGGTCGATGCGGCGGCACTCGTATCGGCTACGTTGCGATCCGTTGGCGGATTCGCGCCGGCAGCGGGTGCTTTAGGCATGCCAGACGGCAGCGGCGCCCTCGCGCTGCGATCGCCTTTCGCATTGAATCGGCAGGCCGTGGTTGAAATCCCTGCCATGCGTGCCGATCCGAGCGACGAAGAAGCGTTTTGTGCGGAGGTGGCGTCGCTGCTTCCGGGTGCTTTGCGGGCGCGCGGCGTGCTGGTGCTGTTCGCTTCGCGAGCGCAGATGCAGCGCGTCTACGAGCTGATTCAGCCCGAGATAAAGCGGCAGGTGCTGCTGCAAGGCGCTTGCGGCTCGACTCGGGACATGTTACGCCTGCACGGAGAAAAGGTGGCCGCCGGAGGGCGCAGTTTGATCTTCGGAATGGCGTCTTTTTACACGGGAGTCGATCTACCTGGCTCCCTCTGCGAGCAGGTGATGATCGTCCGGGTGCCATTCCGGCCGCCAGGCGATCCTATCGAGCAAGCTCGTGCCGCGGCTTACGCGGCCAACGGGCGCTCGTACTTCCGGGAGGTCGTGCTGCCCGACGCTGGCCGTAGGCTGGTGCAGGGCGTAGGCCGTCTCATTCGCCGCGAGAGCGATCGCGGCACGATCACGATTTTCGATTCGCGGCTGCGCAACACGACTTGGGGTAGTCAGCTCGTCAAGTTGCTACAGTCGGCTGGCTACAAGACCGATGGCTAGGTCGAGAGTCTTCTGCCTTGCGCGCTAACGAAGAAGAAATCAAAGGAGAGGCGAAATGATCTATGTCCTCGAAGTTCCACATCAGATGCCGCCTTCTGTCTGGATGGACGACGAGAGCGGCATCATCGACCGCGTTATCAGGACCATCATCCAGCGTCGCCAGGACTACGAGCTTCCTAAAACGCTGGAAGAAGCCATCGGCTATATCGGAGACGATGCCCACGCGCATCGCGTCTACATGACCGACGATGAGGCGCTGCGCGCCTACATCGACCGAGACGTACCGCCGCATCAGGCTGGCGAGTCGCTCGCCGCTCTGAAAAAAGCGCTTCAAAGGGCGCGCGTTCTAGATGAGCACGGGCTCGACGATGAGGCATACCGCATTGCGCTCGAGGTATGGAAAGAGCAAATCGCGGATGGTCTTGGCGAAGCCGGCGAAGTGGCCGACATGGAGAACATCCACGAGTGGCTGGCAAACCGCGACTTCGACCCGGCCCTCCTGCTCAGAGCCGCGCACGGCAAAGTTGATGCGCTGGTCGCGGTGCGTGTCGCGGCCGGTCTGCCAGTGTTCACATGAGGAGCCGAACTCCTCGAAGCAAGAAAAAGGGCCGCTGCGCGGCCCTTTTTCATTGGTGCTGGTCAGAGGGACCAGTCGAAACTGCCGCCGAACCCTCCGCCGATCGCAGCCAACTCGGCCGGCGACAGTTCGGTCAGCGCCTGGACTTGCTCAGGCTGGGCGACCTCTTGCTCTTGCGTTTCCACCATTTTTCTTCCCCCGAAACGTTGATTTATTAGCTAAATGAACCGGTTTTTTTGCCGAAGACCGGCTCAACGTCACTTTTAGCCTGACATGCCTTATAAGGCAAGGGCCGAGGACGCCCGGACGCAAGCTGCGTTGTGCATATGCAAAAGTCGCCTGCCGACAGTCTGCTAGTCGATCTCCCGATGCTTTCGGGGGATGCGCTCGCGGACCGCTTGAACGCCTTGCTGGATCTGCTGCAGAAAGAGAACGACAGTCCATCGGAACACTCGGATCTGATTTTTTCGACCGCGTGGGCGGTACTCAGTGCTTTGCCAGACGATGCGGTGTGTCCAGCTCGCGTGCTGTGCTTGGCGCGAATCGCGCTCTACCACCAAACGTGCGCGCGCCCGGAAGAAAGCCTAGCGCCTGCTGAATCGGCGCTGAGCTGCGCCCGCACTTTAGGCGATCCGAACCTAATCGCGAAAGCCGCCAAGATTCTTGGCGTTGCGCACAGCTATCTCGGGGATTTCGCCGGCGCGGTACACGCATTCACGCAGGCCCTGGAATCCGCGCAGATAGCCAACGATCGAGGGCAGCAAGCCGCCAACTGGAACAACCTCGGTCTTGCCCATCATTCAGCGGGGCGCTACGAGGAAGCCGTTGCGATGTTCGAGAAGGCAATCGCGGTCGCCGGCGACGATCCGCAGTTTGCCAAGCAGCGGCAGCTCGCGCTGTCGAACATCGCTTTCGCCGCCTTGCACGCCGGCGACCTGCGCCGCGGGCTGGCGGCCGGGCGACGCGCTGCCCGCGAGCTGCCGCCGCCTAACACGGCCACCGACTTCCTGTATGCGGTAAACGTCGAAAGCGCACTTGCTCAACTGCTGATCGAACTGGACATGGTGGATGAGGCGCGCCAACGATCGCGCCTTCTACGCGATTACGCAGATCGATCGCAGCTCCGGTTGGTTCAGATCAACGCAGACTACGCGGAGGGAATCGTCGAGGTCGCGTCAGGAAACTTCGATATCGGATTCACTCGCATCAAAAGGGCGCTCGAGTACGCGCGCCAGGAATTACCGGCCTCGGTTCGAGACGGTCTGCTTGCGCTCATCAAGGCTTATCAGATCGCCGGGAAGCCAGATGCGGCACTCGTCTACTTGCGAGAATTGCTGCGACTCAACGAGGATGCCACCGCGGAGCGCATTGCCTTCAACCGCGTACACCGCTTGCGCTCAGCGATGAGAGGCCGGCACACGGTTGTTTCGACATTGCGCGCCCGTCAGTCAGGTCTGATCGAGCAAGTGAGCGAGAAAGATCTGCTGCAGGCAAACGTCGCGCTTCTTGAGCAGCAGTCGGTCGCGGCCGAGTTGCACGACGACGCCACGGGCGAGCATTGCTACAGGGTTGGGCGGCTAGCGTCCCTGTTGGCTCGCGCATACGGCGTGGATGACCACACCTGCTTTCTGATCGACCTCGCCGCTCGCATGCACGACATCGGCAAGCTGACCGTGCCGATAGCAATCCTTCTTAAGCCGGGGAAACTCACAGAGGATGAGCGCGTTCTGATGCAGTCGCACACGACGGCTGGGGCCAAGATCCTCGCGCGCGCCAACGTGCCTCAGATGTACGTGGCCGAGGAAATCGCTCGCCACCATCACGAGCGGTGGGATGGCACAGGATACCCTGCCGCGTTGCGTGGTTCGGCCATCCCGCTGGCCGCCAGAATCGCAGCTTTGAGCGATGTCTATGACGCGCTTACTCACGTGCGCCCGTACAAGCGCGCCTGGACTCCAGACGAGGCGTTGGCCGAGATCCATGCGCAGCGCGGTAAACACTTCGATCCCGAGCTCACGGACGTGTTCCTCCGGCTGATGTCAGAACTCAGAGCCAAACACAGCGACCTGGATGCCTTCCTCGCCGCCGAAGCGCGAAGCAACCCGTTCCTCGCAAGCCGTGCGAAGATCGCCCGCGCGTTGCGGGACAACGAGGCGCCCGGTTTGCACATCGAGGACCCGCGGCGCTAACAGCTTCAGCATGCTGCGCTTGTGCGACGGCTCCGCTTACAGCGGCCGAGAAATCAACGACCCAACTTTCGGTCTGTTGCGGCTGTCCCGGTCGCCACGCGGTCCGCTTTGGTTGGGGCGATACGACTTCAGGCCGACACGCTCGGTGATAGACATAATCGTCCCAACCACTCTGGACGCCAGGCCGCCCACGCCCGAACAACGTGACTTCATCGCGGAAGTCGAGGCCGGCTTCGGAGTCGTTCTGGCGGTGGCGCTTCTTCCTCTGAAGGCGGCGCACGCGCACTACGTTCCGTCGCCCCGCGTGCTGAGGAACATGATAGACGAGTTCCGTCTAGTTGGCATCGAGGTTCCGAAAACGCCGGAGTCAATGGTTCCGCAGTTCGAGTTCTCTTTCCGGTGTCTATCCGACACGAGCCTGACCTTCACCGCCATGTTCAGGGGAAAGTTGTATGTCGCGCCGACGGTGCGCGTCCGAGTCGATCGAGACTAGCGGCCGTGCCGCGCGTCTCGGATGGCCAGGCGCCAAGCACCGCCTGGCAGCCGCATGGGCGGCAGCAGCCGCGACGTTGGTGCTTGACGCTGCTGACCGTTCCTTTTGAGCATCCTGCGCAGAACGTCAACCGGCTCTCTCGATCCGCTGACAACGCCCGCAATGGCGCGCAAGTCGCATCCCTTTGCCAGAAGCGTCTTGATGAGCTCGGCCCTTGCGACTTTGACAAAGCTGGGACTCGGGAAGCCGGCTTTGCGGGCCACGGAGTTAAGTAGCCTCGTGAAGCGCGAGGCCGCCCCTCTGGCGCCGCTAGGATGTTCCTTGTCCTGGAAAAGTCGATCTTTGGGGTCGAATCCGCGGTATGGCCCGGAAGCGTCTAAGCCCTCGCTCACGGCCCGACGAGCTAGGTACGCGTCGAGCGCCGCGCGCACCAAGTCGCTGCCCCACGCGACGCTTCTGCCCTTCCGGCGCTGGGCGACGTCCGTTCCGAGGAACGTAGTGGCGAGTGAGGTGCCGTCTGGTAGCAAGTAATGCTCAATGCGCAAAGCAGCGGCCTCCTTTGCCGACAGGCCCAGCTCCCAAGCAGTTATCACCAACGCCAAACGAAAATGCACTGCACGCCTGCGCGGCAATGCTTCGACTGCCCTGCAGGCGGAGCGCAACAAGTGATGAGCCGTTTCCGGCAACTCCAGCTGGACAAGGAGTCGCTGCCGATACGTCTGCAACGCCTCTGACACCGCTGCGCCGTGATGGCGAAGCACGAACGTCGAGCGGCGCGGCCGATCGACAGACACGCCTCGCAACCCTACCGAGGCGTGCAGTTCCAGCAACAAACGCTCCACCCGCTGAGAAAGAACAGGTTGCCGGACCCTCATCGAAGCCGCCACGGACGTCAGAGTTTCTCCGGCAATCACCCGCTGTACCGCGACGATCGTTGCCGCTTTGGTCGCGGCGTCATCGCGCGCCTTGCGCTTTGGTGGCTGCCTCGCCAAAGTCGCGTCAAACATCACGATCCTCACAGTCAAGCGCCGGTCCAGCTACGCGAACGCGGACGAATCCCAGGGGATTTGGCCCAACAGGGCCGCGATTATCTTCTTGAGCGCCTGCTCCGAAAGCGGCTTCTCGACGACGGGGACGCCGAACACGTTGCGCAGTTCTGGGTGCGACGGGTTGCCAGTGAGAATCAGTGCGCGCACGTTGCTGTAACCGAATCGCTGCCGCAGCAAGGTCAAGCAGCGGGACGCCAAAACGTCTCGCTGAATCATGAAGTCCATGATGAACAAGTCCGGCGCGCGCTCGAGCTTGGAAGTTTCGGCGAGAAACTCAACTTCTGATTCGCCTGCGATGACAGCGGCGCCAAGTGCTTCGAACAGTGCGCGCAGCGATTCCAGCACAGGACGTTGGTCCTCAAGCAGAGCAATCACCTTGCCGGAAAGCGGATGGCCTATCTGGCGTGCCGGGG
>DATLZG010000149.1:0-7753 GCA_035574095.1 Burkholderiaceae bacterium
GGGGACCTTTCATCAAGTAGCACCTCGCGAGGAGAGACTCATGCTTGACCGCCCGATGATGCAACGCCTGTTCCTTTCCGCCGCGGCGGCCGCCCTGTTCGCGGCCTGCGCCAGCACGCCGCTGGACGAGAAGCCGGCGCCGGTCGCCGAGAAGAGCGCGCCGGCACCGGCGCCAGCGCCCACGCCGGCGCCCGACACGCGGGCGGTCGCGCGCGTCGACACCGCGCCAAAGACGATCGATCCGCTCGACGACCCGGCGAGCGGGCTGGCCAAGCGCGAGATCTTTTTCGACTTCGACCGCTTCGAAATCAAGCCGGAGTTCACGCCGATCGTCGAAGCGCACGGCCGCTATCTCGCCTCTAACAGCAACCGCCGCGTGGTGATCGAAGGCAACGCCGACGAGCGCGGCAGCCGCGAATACAACCTGGCGCTGGGCCAGAAGCGCGCCGACGCGGTCAAGAGCCGCCTGACGCTGCTCGGCGCCCGCGCGCCGCAGATCGAAACGATCAGCTACGGCGAAGAGCGGCCGCGCTGCACGCAGCACGACGAGTCGTGCTGGTCGCAGAACCGCCGCGCCGACATCGTGTACCGCTAACGAACGATCCCGGCGGAGGCTCGGATGCTGCGCGCCCTCTGGCTGAGTGTTGCGCTGCTGGCGGCGGCAGCGCCGGCGCACGCGCTGTTCGGCGACGACGAGGCGCGCAAGGCGATCATCGAACTGCGCAAACAGCTCGCCGACTACGAGAAGCGACTCGCGGCGGCGGCGGAGAAGAACGCCGATTTGACCGCGCGGCTGGAGCGCCTCGAAGCGGCGCAGCGCGGGTCGCTGGAATTCGCCAACCAGATGGACGCGCTGCGCCAGGACATCGCCAAGCTGCGCGGGCAGATCGACCTGCTGGCGAACGAGCTGGCGAATGTGCAAAAGAAAAACCGCGATCTGTACGGCGACCTCGATGCGCGGCTGAAAAAGCTGGAGCCGGCCACCGTGACGATCGACGGCCGACCGGCGCTGGTCGACCGCGCCGAGCAGGCGGCGTTCGACGCGGCGATCGCGCAATTTCGGGCCGGCGATTTTCGCGGCGCCACCGCCAGCCTGCAGGCGTTCATCGCCCGTTACCCGCAGTCGCCGTACGGCGCCGCCGCCTACTACTGGCTCGGCAATGCCCACTATCAGCTCAAGGATTACAAGGCGGCGATCGCCGCGCAGCAGACGGTGGTCGAGAAGTACGCCGATTCGACGCGCGCGCCCGAGGCGCTGCTGAACATCGCCGCCAGCCAGATCGAGTTGAACGATCGCCGCAGCGCGCGCGCGACGTTGCAGCGGATCATCAAGGACTATCCGGACAGCGAAGCGGCCAAGCTCGCCAAGGAGCGGCTGCCGGCCACGGCGACCCGGTGAGGGGTGGAATCCGTGATCCGTGATCTCTGAGCCGTGCGGCGGTGCGTACAGCGCTTGCTGTACGCGTCCGCCGCGGGGCGCGGAGCCGAGAAGGCCGGCGCCGGATATCCCGCGCGTCGTCGTCCGATCACGGTCAACGGACATCGGATCACGGATCACGGATCACGGATCACGGTCTAATCCGGCGCCCTTGTCGCGGTGAACATGGATCCCGTTTCCCCCGAAGCGCTGCCGGCGCTGACGCGCACGGTGCTGGCGAGCGCATTCGCGCTCGCCTTCGTCTTTGGCGCGGTGGCGCAGCGCGCGGGTTTTTGCACGATGGGCGCGGTCGCCGACTGGGTGAACTTCGGCGACACGACCCGCATGCGGCAGTGGCTGCTGGCGATCGCCACCGCGATATTCGGCACCCAACTGCTGGCAGCCGCGGGTTTGATCGACACGGCCGACTCGATTTACACCGGAACCCGCTTCACCTGGCTCGCCTACCTCGCCGGGGGCCTGTGCTTCGGTTTTGGCATGGTGCTGGCCGGCGGCTGCGGCAGCCGCACCCTGGTGCGTGCCGGTGCCGGTAGCCTGAAGTCGGTCGTCGTGTTCCTCGTGCTGGGTCTGAGCGCCTACGTCACGCTGCGCGGCGCGTTGGCGCTCGTGCGCGCCGGCGTGGTCGAGCCGGTCGCGGTTCATCTGCCCGTCACCCAGGACCTGCCGGCGCTGCTGGCGCGCGCGGCACCGCTGGCGCCAGCCACCGCGCACGCGGTGCTCGGAGTCGCCTTCGCCTTGGCCATCGCGCTGTGGGCGTTGCGCGACCCGGCCTTTCGCACGCGCGAGAACGTGCTCAGCAGCGCCGCGATCGGCGCGGTCATCGTCGGCGTCTGGTTCGTCTCCGGCCACATCGGCCATCTCGAAGAACACCCGCTGACGCTCGAGGAGGCGTTCGTCGGCACCGCCACCGGGCGCATGGAGTCGCTGACCTTCGTCGCCCCGATCGCGCACACGCTCGACTGGCTGATGTTCGCCAGCGATCGCAGCAAGACGATCACGCTCGGCGTGGCCGCGGTGCTCGGCACTGTGGCCGGCTCCGCCGCCCACGCGCTCGCCAGCGGCCGCTTCCGCTGGGAAGGATTCGCCGACACCGAGGACACCGCCAATCACCTGGTCGGCGGTGTGCTGATGGGCTTCGGCGGCGTCACCGCGCTCGGCTGCACGATCGGCCAGGGGTTGAGCGGCTTGTCCACGCTGGCGCTCGGCTCGTTCATCGCTTTCGGGGCGATCGTCGCCGGCGCCGTGCTCGGCCTGAAGTACCAGACCTGGCGTGTCGCTCGCGCCGGCTGAGCTGGTTTGACGCCCGCGAGTGCGATCCGGATAATCCGCGCCTCTCTGCGGCACGCGGCGTTTGCCGCCGCGCGTTTACGGAGCGGGTCGTTAGCTCAGCCGGTAGAGCAGCGGACTTTTAATCCGTTGGTCGAAGGTTCGAATCCTTCACGACCCACCACTTCGAAGTGCCTGATTGCCGCGCTGCCGGCGCGCGCCGCGCGCGGTTGTGCGGACCGAGAGCGGGTTTGGGGCCCGTTTCGAGGCAGGCGGTGACGCGCACCGCGCGCCGGAGTTCCACGCCGGCCCGCTGCGCGTTCGGCGTTAGACCCCGCTGTCCTGAGCGGCGATCGCTTCGATCGCCGCACGCTTGACGATGCTCTCGGCGACCGCGAAAGCGTCGTTGTGCGCAAACGCGCACAGCCGGACCAGCTCGCGCATCTTGCCCTGAGGCAGTTTGCCTGCGGTGTGCCAGGCGAGCAGTTCGACGCAGCACTGCCGCAGGTTCGCTTTGGCGAACTCCTCGGCGGCTCGCCGTTGGTTCCTGAGCGTCATCGATGTCGCTCCTTCCGCGCCCTGGCTGCGCGCATGCTAGAAGCACCGGCAGCACGTGCGCACGGTGCCCGCACCCTCGAATCGGTTAAGCGGCTCGGCCGGCGTTACATTACGGCGCTCGTACCGCACCGCCTCGATCGCCGTCTCCATGCTCGAACGCACGATCTTCGCCCCCGAACACGAAGCGTTTCGTGCCAGCGTGCGGCGCTTCGTTGCCGAGCGCATCACGCCGCATCACGCGCGCTGGGAGGAACAGGGATACGTCGACCGCGAGGTCTGGACGCAGGCCGGCGCGGCCGGGCTGCTGTGCCCGAGCTTGCCCGAGCGCTACGGCGGCGGTGGCGGCGACCGGCTGGCGAGCGTGGTCGTGATGGAAGAGCTGGCCGCGGCCGGCGCCAGCGGCCCGGGCTTCGGGTTGCATTCGGAGATCGTCGCGCCCTACCTCCTGCATTACGGCAGCGAGGAGCAGAAGCAGCGCTACCTGCCGCGCATGGCGCGCGGCGAAATCATCGGCGCGATCGCGATGACCGAGCCCGCGGCCGGCAGCGATCTGCAGGGGATACGCACGACCGCGCGCCGCGACGGCGACGCGTACGTGCTGAACGGCTCGAAGACCTTCATCACCAACGGCTGGCTGTCCGATCTGGTGATCGTGGTGGCGAAGACCGATCCGGCCGCCGGCGCCAAGGGCGTCAGCCTGCTGCTGGTCGAGCGCGGCATGCCGGGGTTCGAGAAGGGCCAGCGGCTGAAAAAGGCGGGATTGAAGGCGCAGGACACGGCGGAGCTTTTCTTTCGCGACGTGCGCGTGCCGGTGGCCAACCTGCTCGGGCGCGAGGGCGAGGGCTTCATTTACCTGATGCAGCAGTTGCCATGGGAGCGGCTGCAGATCGCGATCATGGCGGTGGCCAGCGCGCGCGCCGGCTTGCAGCACACGTTGGCTTACGTCAACGAGCGGCGCGCGTTCGGTGCGCCGATCGGGGGTTTTCAGAACACGCGCTATGTGCTGGCCGAGGTCGCCACCGAGATCGAAGTCGGGCAGGTGTTCGTCGACCGCTGCCTGCAGTTGTTGGACGAAGGCAAGCTCGATTCGGCCACCGCGTCGATGGCCAAGCTGTGGTGCAGCGAGATGCAGTTCCGGGCGCTCGACGCCTGCGTGCAACTGCATGGCGGCTACGGCTACATGTGGGAGTACCCGGTCACCCGTCTGTGGGCGGATGCGCGCGTGCAGCGCATCTACGGCGGCACCAGCGAGATCATGAAGGAGCTGATCGCGCGTTCGCTCGGGCTGCCCGATGCGCTGCGCGGCCGCTCATAACGGCCGGTACGGCCCGACCCGAATCCACTTGGTCGCGATCCACTTCTCGCCCTCCGCCACCGGGCTGCCGCCGTGCAGCGTGCGCGCGTCCAGTTCGCCGCGCTCGCTCGAATAAGCGAAGAACACCGCGTTGCCTTTGCGCGGCAGAATGTCCAGACCGACCTGCGGGAAAACGGTGGAGCCACCCGCCTGCACGTCGTTCAGATACATGATCAGCGTGGCGATGCGTTGCCCCCCCATCGCCAGCACGCGCTCGTTGCCGGGCAGCTTCGGATCGAAGTAGTCGTAGTGCGGCTTGTACTCGGCGCCCGGCAGATAGTGCAGGATCTGGATCGGTTCGCCATGCTCGACCGGCCGTTCCAGCAACTCGGCGATGCGGGTTTCGATGCGGCGGATCAGCTCGTTTTCGCCGCGCTCGAAGTAGGTGCCGCGGCTGGTGCGCGCGTCGTGCACGTCGTACTCTCCGGTCGCCGCGTTGACGACGGTGGAGCGCTGCAGCTTGGGCCGCGCCAGTTCGATCAGCGCGTCGCATTCCTCGGGCGCGAGCAGGTTGCCGAACAGCACGATGCGCGGCGCATTCAGCGCCATCAGGATGTGGACCGCGCGGTCCGAGGTTTCGATCGCATTCGGGCTCGCGGCCAGGATCTCGTGCGCGTCGGCGGGCAGCGCTTCGGCGGTGTCGGGCCCAGTGTCCGGCCCAGTGTCCGGCCCGGCGTCCGTCGCGGGCGTCGCCACCGCGGCCGCGCCCGCGCCAGCCGGCTCGTCGGCGTCGGGCGCGAACTTGGCGAACGCGAGATCCACCGCCTGGCGCGCGAACTTCGGCTGGTACCCGGCGGCCCGCATCGATTGAACCAACGCGTCGCGCGCGCAGCCGCGGCCGATCGACTCTTGCAGCCATGCGCGCAGATCGGCGGCGAGTGACTCGAACTTCATCCCGTGCTCCCGGCTAACTTGCCGCGCGAGGATAGCGCGGCGGGGTATGCTTGCCGCCCGTCGAACCGCCTTCCCGCGGGAGGCGACGATCCCGCTCTTTTCCGGGAGGAACCCATGCTGCAACGGGCCTCGATGCTGCCGACCCTTTCCGACACCGCCCTCGTCAAGACCCAGGCCTATATCGATGGCGCCTTCGGCGACGGCACCGCCGGGCGCTTTGCGGTCACCAATCCCGCCGACGGCGGCAAGCTCGTCGATATCGCCAACTGCGGTCCGGCCGACGCCGCGCGCGCGATCGAAGCCGCCAACCGCGCCTATCCCGGGTGGCGCGCCAAGACCGCGAAGGAGCGCGCCGCCATCCTGCACCGCTGGAACGCGTTGATGCTCGCGGCGCAGGAGGATCTGGCGAGGATCATGACCGCCGAGCAGGGCAAGCCGTTGGCGGAGGCGCGCGGCGAGGTGGCGTACGGCGCGAGTTTCGTCGAGTGGTTCGCCGAGGAAGGCCGGCGCGTGTACGGCGACACGATCCCCAGCCACGCCGCCGACAAGCGCCTGTTCGTGCTGAAGGAGCCGATCGGCGTGTGCGCGGCGATCACGCCGTGGAATTTCCCGAACGCGATGATCACGCGCAAGGTGGCGCCGGCGCTGGCCGCCGGCTGCACGGTGATCGTGAAGCCGGCCGAGCAAACCCCGCTGTCGGCGCTCGCCCTGGCGGAGCTGGCGCACCGTGCCGGGATGCCGCCGGGCGTGTTCAACGTGTTGCCGGCCGACGAGGCGCAGTCGATCGCGATCGGCAAAGCGCTGTGCGACTCGCCGGTCGTGCGCAAGCTCTCGTTCACCGGCTCCACCGCGGTCGGCCGCATCCTGATGCAACAAAGCGCGCCGACGTTGAAGAAACTGTCGCTCGAACTGGGCGGCAACGCCCCGTTCATCGTCTTCGAAGACGCCGATCTGGACGCCGCGGTCGAAGGCGCGCTGATCTCGAAGTACCGCAACTCCGGGCAGACCTGCGTCTGCACCAACCGCTTCTACGCGCAGGCGAAGATCTACGACGCGTTCGTCGAGAAACTCGCCGCCAAGGCGGCGCAGTTGAAGGTCGGCTCCGGCTTCGACGACGGCGTGCAGCAGGGCCCGCTAATCGACGCCAATGCGCTGGCCAAGGTCGAGGCGCACGTCGCCGACGCGGTGGCCAAGGGCGCGCGCGTCGTCACCGGCGGCGAGCGGCACGAGCTGGGCGGCACCTTCTACACGCCGACCGTGCTCGCCGACGTGACGCGCGACATGCTGGTCGCGCGCGAAGAAACCTTCGGCCCGGTCGCGCCGGTGTTCAAGTTCCACACCAATGCCGAGGCGATCGCGGCCGCCAACAGCACCGAGTACGGGCTGGCCGCGTACTTCTACTCGCGCGACATCGGCCGCGTGTTCCGGGTGGCCGAACTGCTCGAATACGGCATGATCGGCGTGAACACCGGGTTGATCTCGACCGCCGAGGTGCCGTTCGGCGGAGTAAAGCAATCCGGCTTCGGCCGCGAGGGCTCCAAGTACGGCATCGACGAATATCTGGTGCTGAAGTACGTGTGCGTGGGCGGAGTTTGAGAGAAAAGATGAGCGCGAACAGCGTTGCGATACGGCCGCACGGCCCGTACGTTTTCGCCCGCAAGGTCATCGTGTGCGACGCCGCCGGCAATGTGCTGCGCGAAGACGCGCAGGTGGCGTTGTGCCGCTGCGGCCAGTCGGGCAACAAGCCGTTTTGCGACGGCAGCCACAGTCGCGTCGGCTTCGGCGATGCGGGGCTTTGCGCGAAACCCGAAGTCGGCCCGATCACCGCCGACGGTCCCGCGCGCGTCACCGCCAAAGCCAATGGCCCGCTGATGGTCGAAGGTCCGCTCGAAGTGAAAGCGGCCGACGGCAGCATCGCATTCGCCGGCGACAAGACCTGGCTGTGCCGCTGCGGTCAGTCGGCCAACAAGCCGTTTTGCGACGGTACGCACAAGAAAGTGGGCTTCAGCGGGTAGATGCGGTCCGTGATCCGTTGTCCGTGATCCGTCGCTCGGCAGCGGTCGCGGTCGTCCCGCGCCTCGCGTTCGGCGAGGGGCGGGATCGCCAAACCTACGACGCTTGAGCTCGCCCGCTCGCGTTACGCGCCCGCGTTGGCAGGACCGTCAACGGTGAACTGACAACGGGCCAAGATTTTTAGAACCTATCTCAAAATCCGCGGCGGCCGCGGCGGGGGTGCCTGGGGA
>DATLZG010000150.1:0-2719 GCA_035574095.1 Burkholderiaceae bacterium
GGTCAACGCGGGCGGCGCGGCGCCCGCCGTGGCGCTGCTGCTGGCGTTGGTGGCTGCGGCGATCCTGGTGGGCTTGCTGCTGGGAGTGCTGCTGGAGGTGGCGCTGCTGCGCCGGGTGCAGGACAAAGACCCGGTGCTGCAACTGCTGATCACGTTCGCCGCGTTCATGATCTTCGAAGACGTGCAGCGGCTGATCTGGGGCAGCGCGCCGTATTCGCCCGCGGAAGTGGTCGGCCGCCTCGGCACGGCCGAACTTTTCGGCGTCACTTACACCAACTACCAGTTGCTGCTGCTGCCGGCGGCGGCGCTCGTCGTTTACGCCGGCCTGCAGTACTTCCTGCGCCGCACGCGCGCCGGCAAGCAGATCGTCGCCGTCACCCACCATGCCGAGGTCGCGGCGGCGATGGGCATCAACGCGCGCCGCGTGCGGCTGGCGACCTTCGCGCTGGGCGCCATGCTCGGCGCCTTGGGCGGCGCGCTGGCCGCGCCGACCACGTCGCTGGTGCCGGGCGTGGGCACCGACATGATCGTGCTGTCGTTCGCGGTGGTCGCCACCGCCGGCCTGGGCCAGATCACCGGCACGCTGATCGCGGCGCTGCTGATCGGGCTGGCGCGCTCCTTCGCCGTCTACACCTTTCCGGAGCTGGAGGTGGTGGTGCCTTATCTGATCATGCTGATCGTGCTGCTGGTGCGCCCGCACGGGCTGTTCGCGGTGGCGCGCACGCGGAGGATCTGATGCGGGCCGCCGCGACCGTCGCGGCCGGCGCGCTCGCCTGCCTGGCGCTGGGGCTGGCGTTTCCCTGGACCAAGACGCCGCTGGTGACCGCATTGTGCTACGGGCTGGCGGCGCTCGGCGTGGCGGTGCTGATGCGCGCGGGTCAGGTGTCCTTCGGCCACGCGATGTACGCGGCGATCTCCGCGTACACGGTGGTGTTCCTCGCGCGCCGCTTCCCGCAGGCCGACGCGCTGGCGCTGATCGCCGCCGGCGTGACCGCGAGCCTCGCCGCCGGCGCGCTCATCGGGCTGTTCGTCGTGCGCTACCGCGAGATTTTCTTCGGCATGCTGAACCTCGCGCTGTCGATGGTGTTGTACTCGCTACTGGGCAAGTTCTATACGGTGACCGGCGGCACCGACGGGCTGCGCATGGAACGCCCCACGCTGGCCGGCGTGGCGCTGGAGCGCGCCGGCTACGAGACCGCGCTGCTCGCGCTGACGCTGGCGCTGGCGGTCGCGCTGGGCGCGGCGGTGCAACGCTTCTACCGCTCGGCGGCCGGCGAGGCCTTGGCCGGCGTGAAGACCAACGAAACGCGGCTCGAGTACTTGGGGCTGTCGGCGCAGCGGGTGCTGTGGAGCGGCTATGTGATCTCGGTGGTGCTGGTGGGGTTGGCCGGCGCCCTGATGGCGCTGTTGCAGGGCCTGGTGACGCCGGAGTCCGGTTACTGGCTGCGCTCCGGCGAGTACGTGTTCGTCGCCATCTTGGGCGGCGCGGCGCACGCGGCCGGCGCGTTTGCCGGCGCGCTCGCGTTCGAGGTGATCAAGCTGTTCGCCGCGGCGTACCTGACCGGCGTGTGGCAGCTGCTGCTGGGCGCGGTTCTGATCGCGGTCATCCTGGTCGCGCCGGCCGGAATCAGCGGGGCGTTCGCGAAGGCGCGGCGCGCCGGCGCGCCGGCGCCGGTCGCGCCCGCAGGCGACGAGGCCGGCCTTGCGCCGCCGTTGCTCGAGCGCATGTCCAGGGAGCGGTGATGGTCGAACCGCTGGTACGCACCGAGAAACTGAGCCTCGCGTTCGGCGGCGTGGTGGCCGCCGACGCCATCGACTTCACGCTGCACGCCGGTGAGCGGCTGGCGGTGATCGGCGCCAACGGCGCCGGCAAGACCACCTTCATAAACATCGTCACCGGCTTTCTGAAGCCGAGCGGCGGCCGCGTGTTCTTCGAAGGGCGCGACATCACGCACGAGCCGCCGCGCCGCATCGTGCGGCTGGGGGTGGCGCGTTCGTTCCAGTTGCCGCAACTGTTTCTCGAGCACACCGTGCGCCAGTGTCTGGAGCTGGCTGCAATCGGCCGCAGCGGGCGGCTGTCCTGGTTCACGCCGCTGGCGGCGGCGGTCGACAGGCACGCGGTCGATCGCACGCTGGAACTGGTGGGCCTGCGCGAGCGCGCCGCCGATCCCGCCGCCGCGTTGCCCGAGGGCCAGCGCAAGCTGCTGGATGTCGCGATGGCGCTGATGCTGAAACCGAAACTGATGATCATGGACGAGCCGACCAGCGGCGTGGCGTCCGAAGAGAAGCACGTGCTGATGGACACGATCATCCGCGCGCTCGACGAGCGCAGCGTGACCAGCTGGTTCGTCGAACACGACGTGGAGATCGTCACCCACTACGCGACCCGCGTCGCGGCGTGGATCGCCGGCCGCATCGCCGCCGACGGCGCACCGGCGGCGGTGCTGGCCGACGCGGCCGTACGGCGCGAAGTGCTGGGGGCGCACTGATGCTGGCGCTCGAAGGCGTCAGTGTGGATCTGGCCGGGGTGCCGGTGCTGCGCGCGGTGACCGCGCGCATCGACGCCGGTACCACCACCGCGATCGTCGGCCGCAACGGCGCGGGCAAGACGACGCTGCTGCGCACGACGATGGGGTTCGTCAAGCCCACGCGCGGCCGCATCGTCTTCGACGGCGCCGAGCTGCACCGATTGCCGCCGCACGCGCGCGCGGCGCTCGGC
>DATLZG010000151.1:0-3042 GCA_035574095.1 Burkholderiaceae bacterium
CCTGATCTCGGCCGACGCGCTGTGGGAAAACGGCTTCGGGGCGATCTTCCCCGAGCTCGAAGGCGAGTCCGGCTTCGCCGAGCAGCGCGCCGTGCTCGCCTGGATCGACCGCACGCGGCCGCGGCTCGTGATCCCCGGCCACGGCGCGCCGTTCACGGAAGTGGCCGCGGCGCTGGAGCGCGCGGCCGCCCGCCTGGAGGCGCTCGCCGCCGACCCGGAGCGCAACGCGCGCCACGTTCTGCGCGTGCTGATCAAATTCTGGCTGTTGCAGGTGCGCGCGACCACGGTCGAGGCGCTCGTCTCGCATCTGATCGGCACGCGCTATTTGCGTTTGATCCACGCGCGCTACTTCGCTCAGCGGCCGCCCGAAGTGCTGCTCGAGCGGGCGCTGATGGAGCTGGTCGCCGGCGGCGCGGCCGAACGGCGCGGCCAGCAGGTCTTCGATCGCGGTTGATCGGCCATGTGCGTCACCCGAACGCAGACGGCCTTGCATGCGCTGGCGCTTGCGCTCGCCGGCTGTGCGGCGCTGCCCGAGCCGACGCCGCCGCCTGCGGTGGCGCCGACGACGGTGCCGGCGGTCGAGACGCCGGCGCTCGGATTCTTCAGTCGCATCAAGGCGCCCGAGCACGTCGAACCGGTGCTGCGCCTGCATGCGAAAGGCGTGCAGGTGTTCCGTTGCGAGCCGCGCGGCAGCGGCTATGCGTGGGTGTTCCGCCTGCCCGAAGCCGACCTGTTCGACGCCGGCGGCCGCGCGGTCGTCCGGCACGGCGCCAATTTTTCGTTCGAGCATGCCGACGGCAGCCGGCTGCTGGGCAGCGTGCTCGAGTTCGACGAAGCGCCGCGCCCGACCGATCTGCGCTGGCTGCTGCTGTCGGTGCGCTCGTTCGGGCAGGGGACGCTCGCCGGCGTCACGCACGTGCAGCGTGTCAACACCAGCGGCGGCATGCCGCCGTCGCGTTGCGAAGCGAGCCAGCAAAATCGCCTGCTGCGAGTCGATTTCTCGGCCGACTTCGTTTTCTACAAGCCGCGCTAATCTGCGCCGATGAGACAGACCATCGCATCGCTGGTGCTGGCGCTCGTCGCGTCGCTTGCCGCGGCCGCATCGCAGGAGTACGCCGGCCGCCCGGTCTACAGCGAACCGGGCAGCGGACTGCAGATGCCGCCGGGCTGCAAAGTCGAGCCCCCCTGGCGGGCCCGGCTGGGCAGCGGCGATCTCGAGGTCTGGGTCGTCGAGTGCAACGGCGTCGTGCGCACCTGGTTGCTACGCCGCTCGGTGCTGGAGATGGTCGACGCCAAGCAGGCGCGCTTGCGCTTCCAGATCCTCGACGACCGCAGTTGGCAGGGCGAAACCGCCGGCGAGTCGGCCAGCGTGCAGTGCGTCGGACGCAGCGATCAGGAAGCGGGCTATGTCGTTCTCGGCGCGCGCTGGCGCGCGACCGGCAATGAGTTGCGCCTGGCGTCCGCCCAGGCGGTGATCCGTGCCGATTCGGCAACGCACAAGTTCGTCCCCGCGACGCTGGCGCAGGTCGAGTGCACGCGCTTTCCAGAGCGCGAGGCGATGCTGCGGCGGCTGCAGCAGGCACCGCGCTGAGCGGATTCGCGTCTGCAGGAGCCCGGGAGCGTCGCTCGGGTAAAATCGCGCCCGGACGCGGGATCGGTGCGGAGGGTTCAAGTGACGGTGACAGCGACGACGGTGGGCGCGTACTTGCGGGACTTGCCGCCGGATCGCCGGGTCGCCATGGCCAGGGTGTGCAGCATGATCCGGCGCTCCGCCCGCGGGGTGCGCGAGAGCATGCGCTACGGGCTGGCCTTCTATGAACTGGACGGGCCCCTGTTCGCGCTCGAATCGGGGCGCAAGCACATGTCGCTGTACGTCGCCGAGCAGGACGTCGTGATCAAGCACAAGGACGCGCTCGCCGGCGTCGACCCGAAGCGCAGCTTCATCAAGTTCTCGGACCTGAATCGGCTGCCGCTCGACGTGGTGGAAAAGATCGTGCGCGATTCGGTCGCCGCGCGCCGCCAGCGCGTGGCGCAAGGCACGGTGCCGACGCAGGCGGAGCTGCTGAAGCTCTGGGGCATCAAAGAGGAGAAGGCGGTGGCGCCGGTGGACGTGATCGCGAAGACCGTGGTCGTGCCGCCGGCGATCGCCGCCAAGCAGGCGGCCAAGGAAGCGCGCAAGCTGGCGGCCAAGAAGGCGCCCGCGAGCAAGCTGGCGGCGCGGCGCTGAACGGCCGGCCGTGCGGCACGGCGCCCGGCGCCGTCAATACGGCAGGCCGACGTAGTTTTCGGCCAGCGTGCCGAGCGCACGCTCCGACGAGAACAGATACGCGAGCTCGGCGTCCTGCAGTTTGTCGTCGTATTCGCTGTTGTCCGCGAAGCGGTGCAGCAGCTTGGTCATCCACCACGAGAAGCGCTGCGCCTTCCAGATGCGCGCCAGCGCCCGCTCCGAGTAGCCGTCCAGGGCGCTGGCGTCGCCCTGCTTGAAGTAGGCGATCAGCGCGCGCGACAGGTAGTAGATGTCGGACGCCGCACTGTTCAGTCCGCGCGCGCCGGTGGGTGGCACGATGTGCGCCGCGTCCCCGGCCAGGAAGAGGCTGCCGTACTGCATCGGCTCGACGACGAAGGAGCGCAGCGGCGCGATCGATTTCTCGATCGATGGGCCGGTCACCAGCCGCGCCGCGACCTCCTCGGGCAGGCGCCGTTTCAATTCCTCCCAGAACGCATCGTCCGGCCAGTCCTGCACCTTGTCGGTCAGCGGCACCTGCACGTAGTAGCGCGACAGCGTGGGCGAGCGCAGCGAACACAGCGCGAAGCCGCGCTCGTGCTTCACGTAGATCAGCTCCGGCGACACCGGCGGCGTGCGCGACAGCACGCCGAGCCAGCCGAACGGGTAGACCTTTTCGTATTCGCGCTTGGCACCGGCCGGGATCGACTTGCGGCTGACGCCATGGAAGCCGTCGGCGCCGACCACGATGCGGCAGTCGACGCGATCGGCCACGCCGTCCTTGCGATACGTCACGTAGGGGCGGGCGCTCGCCAGGT
>DATLZG010000152.1:0-3269 GCA_035574095.1 Burkholderiaceae bacterium
CAGCGCGGTAAACACATCGGCGCGTGCCGCCACGCCGGCGGCCGGCGCGGCGCCAAGCCACTGCGCCAGCGTGGCGATGCGCGGCGGAACGAAAGCCGCTGCGCCGAGCGCCTCACGCAGCCCCAGCCGGGCGGACACTGCGTGGCCAGCCGCCGGAACAATCCAAGTCAGGGCCTGCAAGCGGCGCGCCGGCAGTCCGTGGCCGCGCGCCCAGCCGCACACGGCGCCGGCCGCCGCCGTCCAGAAACCGCGATCGGCGCCCAGCGCCAGCCGTTCGATTGTCATCGCGGGCATTGTAGGAAGCCGACCGCCAACTCAACACGGCCGGTTTCTGGTGTTAGCATTCGTCCCGAATGCGAACGGCGCGCCGTGTCAAGAACATCCGGGTGCCGGCTTCGTCCCCGACTTCAATCCCCGTTTACTCATTTCATCGGCGCGTCGACGAGGCACGCGAAAGGATTCGACGATGAACAGCGAGATCAAGCACGTCAGCGACGCGACTTTCGAAAGCGACGTGCTGAAAGCCAATGTGCCGGTGCTGGTCGACTACTGGGCCGAGTGGTGCGGCCCGTGCCGCATGATCGCGCCGATCCTCGACGAAGTGGCCGGCGAATACAAAGGACGACTGACGATCGCCAAGCTGAACGTGGATGAGAATCAGGCCACGCCGGCCAAGTACGGCATCCGCGGCATTCCCACGCTGATGCTGTTCAAGAACGGCGCGGTGGCCGGCACCAAGGTCGGCGCGCTCTCGAAATCGCAACTGACCGCATTCATCGACAGCAATCTCTGACGCCGCAGCGTCGGCCCGCAGCCGGCGCTGCGTTGCCCCTCGCGGGCGGCTTTCAGCGGCCGCCCCAATCCTTCCCCTCCGCAGCCTGCCATGCAACTGTCCGAACTGAAAGCCCTGCACGTCTCGCAACTGCTCGAGATGGCGAACAGCCTCGAGATCGACAACGCCAACCGGATGCGCAAACAGGAACTGATGTTTGCGATCCTGAAAAAGAAGGCGAAGACCGGCGAGCCGATCTACGGCGACGGCACGCTCGAAGTGCTGCCCGACGGCTTCGGCTTCCTGCGCTCGCCCGAGACTTCTTACCTGGCGTCGACCGACGACATCTACATCTCGCCGTCGCAGATCCGCCGTTTCAACCTGCACACCGGCGATTCGATCGAAGGCGAGGTGCGCACGCCGAAGGACGGCGAGCGCTATTTCGCTCTCGTCAAGGTGGACCGGGTCAACGGTCAGCCGCCGGAGTCGACCAAGCATCGCATCCTGTTCGAGAACCTGACGCCGCTGTTTCCGAACGAGCCGCTGAAGCTCGAGCGCGACATGAAGGGCGACGAGAACATCACCGGCCGGCTGATCGACATCATCGCGCCGATCGGCAAAGGCCAGCGCGGTCTGCTGGTGGCAAGCCCCAAGAGCGGCAAGACGGTGCTGATGCAGCACATCGCGCACGCGATCGCGGCCAACTATCCGGACATCGTGCTGATCGTGCTGCTGATCGACGAGCGGCCGGAGGAAGTGACCGAGATGCAGCGTTCGGTGCGCGGCGAAGTGGTCGCCTCCACGTTCGACGAACCGGCGGCACGCCACGTGCAGGTGGCCGAGATGGTGATCGAGAAGGCCAAGCGCCTGGCGGAGAGCAAGAAAGACGTGGTGATCCTGCTGGATTCGATCACGCGTCTGGCGCGCGCCTACAACACGGTGGTGCCGGCGTCGGGCAAGGTGCTGACCGGCGGCGTGGACGCCAACGCGCTGCAGCGGCCGAAGCGCTTCTTCGGCGCCGCGCGCAATATCGAGGAAGGCGGCAGCCTGACCATCATCGCCACCGCGCTGATCGACACCGGTTCGCGCATGGACGACGTGATCTACGAGGAGTTCAAGGGCACCGGCAACATGGAGATCCACCTCGAGCGGCGGCTGGCCGAAAAGCGCGTCTATCCGGCGATCAACGTCAACCGCTCGGGCACGCGGCGCGAGGAACTGCTGCTGAAGCCGGACATCCTGCAGAAGGTGTGGATCCTGCGCAAATTGCTGTACGGAATGGACGAGATCGAAGCGATGGAGTTCCTGCTCGACAAGATGAAGGCGACCAAGAGCAACGCCGAGTTCTTCGAGCTGATGCGCCGCGGCGGCTGAGGCGAAGGGAGGGCGCGGGTACGTATAATCGGCGGTCTTTGTAGGCACGTGGCTCGCGCGCGCTCGCGCGCGCGGGCTGGCGACCGAATCTTTGAGGGCACCATGAAACCAGGCATCCATCCCGAATACCGGGAAGTCGTCTTTCTGGACATCTCGAACGACTTCAGCTTCGTCACCCGCTCGACCGCGCAGACGCGGGAGAAGATCACGTGGAAGGACGGCAAGGAATATCCGCTGATCAAGATCGAGACGTCGTCCGAGTCGCATCCGTTCTACACCGGTGCACAGACGCGCGTCGTCGAAACGGGTCGGGTCGAGAAGTTCCGGCAGAAGTTCGCGGCCAAGACCGAGCAAGTCAACGCCGCCGCCAAGCAGGCGACCGCCGCCCGGGCGCGCAAGCGATAGGCGCGAAAGCGCCGACAATGAAGGCAGCTGCGGCTGCCTTTTTTGTTCGATGACTTTCGACGCTCGACCGTCGCCGGCGCGGGTTTCGGCCGCGGCCGCGGCGCGGCTGCCGCGCTGGGTCCTATGGACGCTGCTCGCCGCTTACGGGCTGGCAGGGCTGTTCGGCCGCGACCCTTGGTTCCAAGACGACGCCGCCGGTTTCGGCGTGATGTGGACGATGGCGCGCGGCACGGCCGCCGACTGGCTGCTGCCGAACGTGCTCGGCGCCTTCGTCGCCGAGGAAGGACCACTGCCCTTCTGGGTCGGAGCCGTCTTCGTCTATGCGCTGGGGCCCGTGCTGGGAGAAGCCTTCGCCGCGCGCCTGACCACCGTGCTGTGGCTGACGGTCGGCGCGGCCGCGTTGTGGTACGCCACGTATCGGCTCGCGCGCCGCGAGGAAGCGCAGCCGGTCACGTTCGTGTTCGGCGGCGAGGCCAAGGCGCGCGACTACGGTCGGATGCTCGCCGACATCGCGCTGCTCCTTATGCTCGGCACGGTCGGCATCGTGCCGCGCCTGCACGAGATCACGGCCGAAACCGCAGCCGTCGCCATGGTGGCGGCGGTCCTGTACGGTCTGGCTAGCACGATGGACGGTGCGCGGCGCGGGCCGATCATCGCCGGCGCGGCGCTCGGTGCCGTCGCGCTGTCGCGCGGCCTGACGCCAGCGACATTTCTGCTC
>DATLZG010000153.1:0-3106 GCA_035574095.1 Burkholderiaceae bacterium
GCTCGTCGCCGTGCAGCTTGCGGTTCAGCGCCTGCAGGGCCGCCGTGTCCGGGTCCCGGCGCGGATCGACTTCCTGCGCCACCTTCCCGTCCCACAGCGTGTTGTCGAAAGCGATGACGCCGCCGGGCCGCAGCAGCCGCAGGCTCAGCTCGTAGTAAGCGTCGTAATTCGTCTTGTCGGCGTCGATGAACGCGAAGTCGTAGCCGGCGGCTTCGCCGGCCGCCAGCCGCGCGTGCAGCGTCTGCAGCGCCGGCGCCAGCACCAACTCGATCTTGTGCGCCACCCCGGCGCGCTGCCAGTGTGCGCGCGCGATCGCGGTGTACTCGGCGCTGACGTCGCAGGCGAGGATGCGGCCGTCGTCCGGCAATGCGAGCGCCACCGCCAGTGCGCTGTAGCCGGTGAACACGCCCACTTCGAGCGTGCGCCGCGCGCCGATCAGTTTCACCAGCAGCGCCATGAACTGCCCCTGCTCGGGCGCGATCTGCATGCCGGCGAGCGGATGCGCGGCCGTTTCCGCGCGCAGCCGCGCGAGCTCCGGATGCTCGCGCAACGAGACCTGCAGCAGGTAGTCGTACAGGCGATCGTCGAGTGTCAACGTGCGTCGAGTCATCGGCGTGGTAGTGGGGCTAAGCAATGCCGGGCAGGAAGCGTTTGGTGTTGCGCAGGTATTCGGCGTAGCCGGGATGGCGCTGCAACAGGTAACGCTCTTCGCGCCGCGCTTTCGCGTACAGCACGGCGGCGAGCGCGAGCCAGACCGCGCCGCGCCACGCGCGCGCGTCGGCGGCGACCGCCGCCAGCGTGAGCAGCAGGAACGCGGTGTACATCGGATGGCGGATCCGGCGGTAGATGCCGTGCGTGATCAGCCGCGCACCGGCTTTCGGTTCCGGCCGGACGTTGAAGTTGCCCGGCCGGTTGACGGCGAGCGCAGCCATCCCGACTGCCACGCTGGCCGCAAGCAGCGCCGCGGCGAGGCCGAGCGGCAACGGCGCGGGCGAAGGCCGGGTCGTGAACAGCAGAAGCGCGGCGAGCCCGAACTGCGCGCCGACCAGCGCGGCGGAAAGCGGGTTCACTGCTTGTGCAGCCGGGTCACGTAATCGACTTCGTTGCGACTGCCCAGGATCACCGCGACCCGTTCGTGCAGCGTACGCGGAACGATCTCCAGAATCCGCTGATGGCCGTTGGTGGCGCTGCCGCCCGCCTGCTCGACCAGGAAGCTCATCGGGTTCGCTTCGTACATCAGGCGCAGCTTGCCCGGCTTGTCCGGCTCCCGCGCGTCCCACGGGTACATGAAGATGCCGCCGCGGCTCATGATGCGGTGCACGTCGGCGACCATCGACGCCACCCAGCGCATGTTGAAGTCCTTGCCGCGCGGGCCGGTGACGCCCGCCAGGCACTCGTCGACGTAGCGGCGCACCGGCGGCGCCCAGTGCCGCGCGTTGGACATGTTGATCGCGAACTCTTTGGTGTCGGCAGGGATGCGCACGGTGTCCTGCGTCAGCAGGAAGCTGCCGGTGTCGCGGTCGAGCGTGAACACGACGACGCCGAATCCGACCGACAGCACCAGCAGCGTCTGCGGGCCGTACACGGCGTAGCCGGCGCACACCTGGTTGATGCCCGGCTGCAGGAAATCGGCCTCGGTCGGCTCGCGGCCGCGCGGCGCCGGCAGCACGGAAAAGATCGTTCCGATCGACACGTTGACGTCGATGTTGCTGGAGCCATCCAGCGGATCGAACAGCAGCAGGTAGTTGCCGCGCGGGTAGGCGACCGGGATCCCCTTCGGATGATCCATTTCCTCGGAGGCCATCGCCGCCAGATGGCCGCCCCATTCGTTGGCCTCGACCAGGATCTCGTTGGCGATCACGTCCAGCTTCTTCTGCGTCTCGCCCTGGACATTGGTGGTGCCGGCGCTGCCCAGCACTTCGCCGAGCGCGCCCTTGCCGACCGCGTGGCTGATCGTCTTGACCGCGCGCGCCACGGTCTCCAGCAGCAGTCGCAGGTTCGGATCGAGTCCGTGCTCGCGCTCGCAGCGGATCAGGTAGTGCGTCAGCGAGATACGTGGCATCGCTAGTTCTCCAGGGCTTTGGTGACGATCTCGCGCACCTCGCGCGACAGCGCCGGCGCGGCGGCCACTTCGGCCAGCGCTTCGCGCATGCGGCGCTGCCGATCGGGCGTGAACTTGCGCCAGCGGTCCAGCGCGCGCGCGACGCGCGCGGCGACGGTGGGATTGATGCGGTCCAACTGCAGCACCTGCTCGAGCCAGAACGCATAGCCGGCGCCGTCGGCGCGGTGAAACTCGGCCAGGTTGTGGGCGCAGAAGCCGAGCACGAGCGCGTACACGTTGTTCGGGTTGGCGGCCGAGTAGGCCGGGTGCCTGACCAGCGCCTGCACGCGCGCCAGCACCGGCGGTTCGCCGGGCAACGCAGTCGCGGTCGCCTGCACGTGGAACCACTTGTTCATCAGCAGCGGTTCCTGGGCCCAGTCGCGCGCGAGCTGCAGCAGCACTTCGACTTTGAACGGTGCGCCGCTGTTGACGATGGCGGACAGCGCCGCCAGCCGGTCCGTGATGTTGTTCGCGCCCTCTAACTGGCGCCGCGCCAGCGCGAGGGCGTCCGGGGCGTTGCCGTCCACCAGGTAGCCGAGGGCGAGATTGCGCAGCGCCCGCCGCCCGGCCGCGGCCGCCTCCGGCGCGTACGGACCGTCATCGGCGAGCGCTTCGTAGGCCTGCGCGAAAGCAGCCGCCAAGCGGCGGCCGATCTCGCGACGCACGAAACGGCGCGCCGCGCGGATCGCCTCCGGATCGATCAGTGCGCGGCTTTCGGCGAGAAACGCCTCGGACGGCAACTGCAGCGCCTGCTCCTTGAACGCCGGCGCGAGCGCGGCGTCGGCGAGCGTGCGGCCGAACACGTCGATCAACACGTCGTCCAGATGCATCGGCCGTCCGGTCTCGAACGCGTCGGCCGCGGTCGCCAGCCGCGCCATCGCCAGCCGCTGCCCCGCCTCCCAGCGGTTGAAGCCGTCGCTGTCGTGCGCGGCGAGGAAGGCGAGCTGCTCGTCGGTGTACGGATAGTCGACCACCACGGGGGAGGAAAAATCGCGCGCCAGCGAT
>DATLZG010000154.1:0-2966 GCA_035574095.1 Burkholderiaceae bacterium
AGTGCGGCCGTCGTTCGCGTTCGCGCCGAAAGCGCGATCGGCCTGGCGCCGGCAGGTCGCGATGTCTTCCGTCAGGCGCTGCTCCGCCGCCGCGCTGGGCCGCCCCTCGCGGTAGACGACCGGCACCGCGGTGGCGCAGCCGAGCAGCAGCAGTGCGCTCGCGGCCAATGCGCCGGCGCGGACCGCTCCGCGGAACGGCCGCTGAGGGGCGTCGGATCTGTGCGTCGCATTCATCGTGGAGCCTGCGAATCGATCGTCGGTGTCCGCGACAGAGCACCGCACGGCCCGCGAAATACCTCAACGGCAGTTGAACCCCGGCCCCGAGGAGCCGCTCAACGCCGCGGCCGGATCGATCTGCTTCAGACTCGATCCGCACAACGCGATCGCGGTCGAGCGAAGCTGGTTGGTGACGTCGCCCGGCTTCCACTGCGGATGCAGCGACTTGAGCAGCGCCGCCGCGCCGGCAACCATCGGTGCGGCCATCGACGTGCCGTTCCACACCGCGTATGCCCCGCCGGGCACGGCGCCGTAGATCAGCTCGCCCGGCGCCGAGACGTCCACCCAGTCGCCGCGCGTCGAAAACGCCGCCAGCGAACCCGCTTCGTTGTTGGCGGCCACCGCGAGCGCACCGTTGTGCCGCTCGGCGGCCGGATAGTGCGGCGTCGTATCGCCCGAGTTGCCGGCGGCGCTGATGACCACCGCACCGCCCTGCGCGGCGCAGCGCACGACGTCGTCGTCGCCGTCGTCGTTGTCGTCGTCGTAGTCGTCGCCGCAGGTCACCCGCTCGAGGATGTCCTCGAGCAGATTCGTGCGCCGCAACGTGCCCAGGCTCAGGTTGATCACCTGGGCGCCGTCATTCGTCCTCGGGTCGCGGTCTGGATCGACCGCGTACAGCAGCGCCTCGGCCAGCACCCAGACGTTGCCGACGCCCTGCGCATCGAGCACGCGCAGCGGCTGGATGCGCGCACCCGGCGCCACCTGAGCGACCAGGCTCGCCACGTGCGTGCCATGCCCGTAGCCCCAATCGCCGACCGTGCCGCCTTCGCGCGGATCGGCGTCGAAATCGACGAAATCGAAGCCGGGAACGAGCCGGCCGGCGAACACCGGATGCGCCGGATCGAGTCCGGTGTCGAGCACCGCCACCGTGACGCCGGCGCCGGTGGCGATCGCGTGCGCCTGCGCCAGCCGCAAGGCCTGTGCGTTCCACTGCGTCGCGTAGCTCTGCGCATTGCCGCCGATCACCCAGGTGATGCGCTTGCGGCTTTCGGGTGCCTGGTGCTCGAAGTTCGGCTCGGCATAGACGACGCGCGCATCGGCGCGCAGTTGATCGGCGAGCGCCTGCGTGTCCGCCACGCTCGCGCGCAGCCGGTAGATCGGTCGCCGTCCGAACTGATCCAGCAGCGTCAGCCGATACTGCGCCAGCAGGGCGGGCAGATCCGCGGCCGACTGCAGCCGGACGGCGACTTCGTTCGGCACGGCGCTGTCCGCAGCGGCCGCCGTGCCCGTCGTGTCCGTGGACGCAGCCCCGCCATCGCCCCCACCACAGCCAGCAGCGGACAGGCCGAGCACGAGCGCGCAAAAGCTGACGAGCGGCCGCATGTCTTTGCTCCTGAGAAGTTGGCAGTGCGCTGACCGGCTTACAGAGCGGCCAGGCACCCGCAAAATACCTGCGCCGGGCCGGCTCGCCGAATCGGGGGATTCGCTACCAGCGGCCGTGCAGCGCGAACGCCGCCCAGAAGTACGGATGAGAATGCGCGCCCAGCATCCCGAGCTGGGCTTCCCGCAGCGCCCGCGCCGGTTGCCGCTCGGCACGCAGGCGCTCGTAGAAGCGCGCCATGAAGTCGGCGGTCGCTTCGTCCTGCACGGTCCACAGACTCGCCAGCACGGTCGGCGCGCCGGTGGCCAGGAACGCATGCGTCAGCCCGATCGGCTCGTTGCCCGGCAGGACGTGCGCGACCGCGGTCTCGCAAGCGCTGAGCGCCAGCAGTTGGCAAGGCAGGCGCAGACGCGCGACGTCGTGCGCGGTCAAAACACCATCGACCAGATACAGCGCCGAGAAACGCGGGTTGTCGTTGCGAAACTGGGCGTGGCAGGCGATGTGCACCACGTCGGCGCCCGCCTGCTGCGCGCGCAGCTCAGTAGCGCGCGCCGCGCCGCCCTTCAAAACCACTGCCGCGGGAAAGCGCGCGGCCACGGCGTCGACTTCGCGCGCCACGAACGGCAGCCGCTCGTCGGCATGACCGAGCACGATCGCGCTGTCGAAACCGCCCGCGGGCCGCGCCAGACATTGCAACAACACCTGGGCGCTCGGGCAGCGCGCCATTTCGCGCCGCTCGATCTCGAACCGGGCGCCATCGTGCAGCGCCTCGAACGGCAGGTAGTGCAGCTCCGCGTGCGGCACGACGACTGCGCGCCGCTCGCCGAGCCGCGCCGCCAGCGGCGCCCACAGCCAAGCGTGCAGCCGTTGCAGATGGTGCAGCGCGCGCCGCTGCAGCTCCGGCAGGCGGTGCCGCAGTCGATCCGATCCATGGCGCAGCGTGTCGATCTGGAAGCGCAGCTGCTCGAGCGCCGCCGCGACCTGGGCTTCCGTCACATCCAGCCGCTGCACGCGCACGGTGCCATCGCCGACGACGAACGCGTGCAGCGCGCCGTCCAGCGCGCAGTACTCGACCAGCGCCGTGTGTGCGCCAAGCGCTTCGATCAGCGCCGCACAATCGAGCTCGGCCGGTGCTGCCGCGCCGGCGCGGCGGCCGGCATGCAGTTGCGATTCGCGGCGGCTCGCTTCAAGCAGCGCCGCCTCCAACCGGCACGCTTCGTCGTGCAGGCGCTGCGCGCCGGCCCGTCCCGCATCCGGCCGCGCGAGCTGCCGGTAGCAGGCATTGAGCCTGCGCCGCAGCCCGGCGACCGCGGACCCGGCGGCTTCCTCGCCGTCGCCGTCATCGCTGCGCATCGCTTCGGCCAGCGAC
>DATLZG010000155.1:0-10257 GCA_035574095.1 Burkholderiaceae bacterium
CGCTGGCTCGCCGCGCTGCCGTTGCTCGATATCCGCCGCGTCGAGGTGCGTGGCGACCTGATGCACGTGCGCAGCGCGTCGGTGCGGGCGGCGGTGGCGGGGAAGATCGCCGGCAATTTCCTGACCGTGCGGTTAGACGACGTACGGCAGGCATTCGAATCGATTCCCTGGGTGGCGGCGGCGTCGGTGCGGCGCGCGTGGCCGGATCGCCTGGTGGTCACGCTGAGCGAACACCGCGCGCTCGGCTTGTGGAGCGACGGGCAGTTGCTGTCGGATCGCGGCCGGCTGTTCGTCGCCAACGCGGCGGAGGCCGAGATCTACGGGCCGCTGGTGCAATTCGACGGTCCGCCGCAGTTCGCCGCCGAGGCCGCGCGTCGCTATTACGAGTTCGCGGCCGCGTTGGCGCCGCTGGCGCTGACCCTGGCCGGCCTCGAGATCTCGGAGCGCGGTTCGTGGTGCGCGATCACCGACATCGGCCAGCGCTTCGAGCTGGGCCGCGACGATCCGCCGGGGCGGCTGAGTGCGGCGCTGGCGCGGTTGGTCGCCGTCTATCCGACGGTTACGGCGCAGCTCGGCGGACCGCCGCGCCGCATCGACATGCGCTATCCGAACGGGCTGGCCGCGGCGCCTGGCAAGAACGCGAATCCGGCAGCAAGGAAGTCATGAGGGCGGACAACAAGGACCTGATCGTCGGCGTCGACATCGGCACCTCCAAGGTCGTGGTGGCGGTGGCCGAGGTGCTCGACGGGCGCTTTCAGTTGATCGGGCTCGGACAGGCGCCGTCGGAAGGGCTGCGCAAGGGCGTGGTGGTCAACATCGAGGCGACGGTGCAGTCGATCCGCAAGGCGGTCGAGGAAGCCGAGCTGATGGCGGCCTGCCGCATCACCGATGTCTACACCGGCATCGCCGGCAGCCATATCCGCAGCTTCAACTCCAGCGGCATGGTGGCGATCAAGAATCGCGAAGTGTCGGCCGAGGACGTGGCGCGCGTGATCGAAACCGCGCGCGCGGTGAACATCCCGACCGACCAGCAGGTGCTGCACGTGCTGACGCAGGAGTTCATCGTCGACGGCCAGGAGGACATCCGCGAGCCGATCGGCATGAGCGGCGTGCGGCTGGAGGTGCGCGTGCACATCGTCAGCGGCGCGGTCAGCGCGGCGCAGAACATCGTCAAGTGCGTGCGCCGCTGCGGGCTGGAGGTCAACGACCTGGTGCTGCAGCCGCTCGCCTCCAGCATGGCGGTGCTCACTCCCGACGAGAAGGAGCTCGGCGTGGTGCTGATCGACATCGGCGGCGGCACGACCGACATCGCGATCTTCACCGGCGGCGCGATCCGCCACACCGCGGTGATCCCGATCGCCGGCGACCAGATCAGCAACGACATCGCGATGGCGTTGCGCACGCCGATCGCCGATGCCGAGGAGATCAAGCTGCGCCACGGGGTGGCCAAGGAAGTGCTGGCCGACGCCAACGAGCGCATCGAGATCCCGGGCCTGGGCGACCGGCCGCCGCGCTGGCTGTCGCGGCAGACGCTGGCGGCGGTGATCGAGCCGCGCGTGCAGGAGCTGTTCTCGCTGGTGCAGAAGGTGGTGCGCGATTCCGGCTACGAGGAACTGATCTCGAGCGGCGTGGTGCTGACCGGCGGCACCGCGCTGCTGCCGGGCGCGACCGAGTTGGCGGAAGACGTGTTCCTGAAACCGGCGCGCATCGGCTGGCCGACCTATCACGGGCCGCTGGCGGACGTGGCGCGCAACCCGCGCTTCGCCACCGTGATGGGGCTGCTGACCGAGGCGCACTCGCAGCGGCTGCGCGGGCGCAGGGCGGCGGCGCAGGTCGGCACGTTCAAGCAGACGCTGAAGAGGATGAAGGAATGGATCGTCGGCAATTTCTGAGTTCGCCGTTGCGCGGCGAGCGGCAAGCGCAAGCGTGCAGTGTCAACCGCGGTGACGGAAGGCTTTCCGCGCCGCCGTTGCCATTGCGCGTTTGGTTCTGATCGATCGTCTAGAAGGAGGAAAAAATGGCATTCGAAGTGCTGGAAACCGAAACGCGCGGCACCGTGATTAAGGTCATCGGCGTGGGCGGCGCCGGCGGCAACGCGGTCGAACACATGATCCGGCGCGGCGTGCAGGGCGTGGAGTTCATCTGCGCCAACACCGATCACCAGGCGCTGGCGCGCTCGTCGGCGCGCAACATCATCCAGCTCGGCACCACGGGTCTGGGCGCCGGCAGCCGGCCCGAGGCGGGACGGCAGGCGGCGCTGGAGGCGCGCGACCGCATCGCCGATGCGCTGCGCGGCGCGCACATGGTGTTCATCACCGCGGGCATGGGCGGCGGCACCGGTACCGGGGCGGCGCCGGTGGTGGCCGAGGTGGCCAAGGAACTCGGCATCCTGACCGTGGCGGTCGTCTCCAAGCCGTTCGATTTCGAAGGGCGCAAGCGCATGGAGGTGGCCGAAGCCGGGCTGGCCGAACTGCAGGACAAGGTGCACTCGCTGATCGTGATCCTGAACAATAAGCTGCAGGAGGTGCTGGGCGAGGACGCCGAGATGCAGCAGTGCTTCGAGGCCGCCGACGACGTGTTGCACAACGCCTGCGCCGGCATCGCCGAGATCATCAACGTGCCGGGGCTGATCAACGTCGATTTCGAGGACGTCAAGACCGTGATGAGCGAACACGGCAAGGCGATGATGGGCACCGCGATCGCCAGCGGTCCGGACCGCGCGCGGATCGCCGCCGAGCAGGCGGTCGCCAGCCCGCTGCTCGAGGGCGTCGATCTGTCCGGTGCGCGCGGCGTGCTGGTCAACATCACGGCGACCAGCTCGCTGAAGCTGCGCGAGACGAGCGTCGTGATGAACACGATCCGCGAGTTCGCGGCCGAAGACGCGACCGTCATCTTCGGCACGGTGCGCGACGACACGATGGGAGACAACCTGCGCGTCACGGTAGTGGCGACCGGGCTCGGGCGCACCAGCGCGAAGAAGTCGCCGCTGTCGATCGTCAAGGACCAGTTGCGCACCGGCACCGACAATCTGCCGGGGGCGGCCCCCGCACCGCTGCCCGATTACGCGCAACTCGCCACACCGGCGATTTGGCGCAGCGGCGGCCGCGAAGCGGCGGTGGCGCGCGTGGCGGCGCTCGAAGAAGCGGGCACCGACCGGCTCGATATCCCGACCTTCCTGCGCAAACAGGCGGATTGAGGGACCGTTGACCGCTGACCGGGTCGGCTACGAGCGCGTCCGACAGGCACCGGGCAGCGGACAACGGACAACCGATCACGGATCACGGATCACGGATAATCCGGGGCCATGTTGAAACAGCGCACATTGAAGAGCCTGGTCCGCACCGTCGGCATCGGGCTGCACAGCGGCACCAAGGTCGAACTGGTGCTGCGTCCGGCGGCGGCCAACACCGGCATCGTGTTCCGGCGCGTCGATCTGACGCCGCCCGTGGAGATCCCGGCACAGGCGACTGCGGTCGGCGACACCCGCATGGCCTCGACGCTGGACCAGCACGGCGCGCGCATCGCGACCGTCGAGCACCTGATGAGCGCGCTGGCCGGCCTGGGAATCGACAATTGCTACGTGGACGTCGATGCGCCGGAAATCCCCATCATGGACGGCAGCGCGGCGAGTTTCGTGTTCCTGATCCAGTCCGCCGGCATCGTCGAGCTGGACGCGCCCAAGCAGTTCGTACGTGTCCTGAAGCCGGTCGTGGTCGCCGACGGCGACAAGTGGGCGCGGCTCGATCCGCACTTCGGCTTCAAACTGAAGTTTTCGATCGACTTCAAGCACCCGGCGATCGACGTCACCGAACAGGTGGTCGAGGTCGATTTCGCGCGCGAAACATACGTGGCGTCGGTGGCGCGTGCCCGCACGTTCGGCTTCGTCAACGAGGTCGAGGCGCTGCGCGCCGCCGGGCTGGCACTCGGCGGCAATTTCGAGAACGCGATCGTGATGGACGAATACCGGGTCCTGAACACCGACGGCCTGCGCTCGGGCGACGAGTTCGCCAAGCACAAGATCCTGGACGCGATCGGCGATCTCTACCTGCTGGGCAAACCGCTGCTCGCCGCCTACAGCGCGCACAAATCGGGACACGCGCTGAACAACCGCCTGCTGCGCGCGCTGCTGGCGGACGCTTCAGCCTACGAGATCGCGACCTTCGCGGACGAGGCTTCCGCGCCGGCCGCTTTCCTGCGACCGGCGTTCGCCTGATCCGTGCCGATTTTCCGCGCGCTGCTGGTCGTGTTCGCGATCGCGATCGCCATCTGCGTCGCGCTGTTTCTCGTCACCGACGATCGAAAGTACCTCGGCTGGGCGGGCAAGCTGTTCAAAGCTGGCCTGGTCGCAGCGGTGCTCTTTTTCGTCGTGCTCGCGCTGGAGCGCATTGCCTGACGCTCGGCCTACCGGTTTTAGGCGAGACGTTTGCGCAGGCGGCCAGCTAGCCGTCGCGCCGCTTCGCCGACGGGAGAGTGCGGAAAAGTTAGCGCAAGCTTCTCCGCCAAGCCCAACGCGGCCTTTGCGTTCGGTTCGGGCCCAGTCGGCGGTTCGCGTGATCGCGTGAGGTCGTCGTCCGCGAACTCCCTCGAGCCGTGCATGCGGTACGACTTCTGCGTGGGTTGAAGGCGCACTCTGATTTCAGTAAGTTCAAAGCCCTGCCGATCTAAAGAAGCAAGTAACTGCGGCAGGCACTGGCGCAACTTGGCGGCTAGGGCGGGCGATTTCGCGGTCAACCAAAGCGTGCGCTCGCGCAGCTCGCAAGCTCCCGGCGCGAGCGGGTCGAACGGAAGCGACGCACCGGCGGCCGCCAACGCGCGCGCGATCCGCTGCGAATCGGCCGCGCGCCGGATCAGGGCGGCGGCCGGCGAGGCGGCAAGCGCTTGTGCGACCGAGCGGGCTTCGGGCATGTCCGGGGGTGGGGACCGTAGGTTGAAGTGTGCCGCGTTTCGGCGCGGCTTTGGCAGCGAGGAGGTTTGCGGTGCAGATTATCGTTGTCGATCCGCGCATGGCCCGTGCGCGCACCATCGATCTGACCCCGCGCGTGCTGATCGGGGCCGGTGCCGCCGTACTGGTGGCGGTCATGCTCGCGGTAATCGGGCTGTACGCGGTCACGTTCCGGCTCGCCGCCGAACTGCGCGTACCCCTGATTCACGACCTGATCGGATTCGTGATGCGCGACGAGGTCGCGCGCAACGAACAGTTCGTGCGCGACAACGTGTCGGCGCTCGCCAAGCGCATCGGCGAAATGCAGGCGCAGTTAATGCGACTCGACGCGCTCGGCGAACGCATCGCCAAGATCGCCGGCATCCGGCCCGAGGAATTCAACTTCAAGGAGCTGCCGGGCCGCGGCGGCGCGGCGCCGGTCGACGGACGCGCGCTGACGATCGAGGAACTGAAGAACGAAATGGACCGCATCGCGCGCGACGTGTCGAGTCGCCAGGACTATTTGGACGTGATCGAGTCCGAGTTGATGGCGGCCCAGGTGCGGCGCGCGTTGCTGCCGCAGAACACCCCGGTATCGGAGGGCTTCGTCGGCTCCGGCTATGGCATGCGCACCGATCCGTTCACCGGACAGCTGGCGATGCACGCGGGCGTGGATTTCGCGGCGCCGCTCGGCACGCCGATCTTCGCCGCCGCGGGGGGGGTGGTCGCGAGCGCCGAGAACCATCCGGTGTACGGGCTCACGGTCAAGGTCGATCACGGCAATGACCTGGAGACGCTGTACGCGCACGCGAGCAAGATCGTGGTCAAGCCGGGCGACATCGTGAAGCGCGGGCAAAAGATCGCCGAGGTCGGCTCCTCCGGCCGTTCGACCGGCCCGCACCTGCACTTCGAGGTTCACGTGCGGGGGCAGGCGCAGAACCCGTCCAAGTTCCTGTTCGCGCAAAAGGGCAACTCCCCGCTCGCCGGACTGGCGTCGGCGCCGTCGAAGTCCGCGGCGCGCAGGCCCGATGCGGTCGCGGTGACAAACAAGGTTGCCGCGCCGGCGCCGCGCGTCGATCTGCAGGGCCTGATCGAGCAAGCGCAGGGCGGCGCAAAGGCGGACGCCGGCGCCGCGGCTGCCGACTGAAGCGCCCTTCGTGGGCGGCCGCACTCGCGTGCAATAATTTCGCGCTGCTGCGCCGTGGCCATCGCCACGGCTTTTCCACACGTTGCCCCAGGCGCGCGGCGCGGCGCGTGCCGTTCGCGCGATTTCCCGCCCCATGATTTCGTCCATCCTCACGAAGATTTTCGGCAGCCGCAACCAGCGGTTGCTCAAGCAGTACCAGCGCCGCGTCGAAAGCATCAACGCGCTGGAGCCTCAGATCAGCGCCCTCTCGGACGAGGCGCTGAAGGCGAAGACGGTCGAGTTCAAGAACCGTTACGCCGCAGGTGAAACCCTCGACCAATTGCTGCCCGAGGCGTTCGCCGTCGTGCGTGAAGCGGCGAAGCGCACGCTGGGGATGCGCCACTTCGACGTGCAGTTGATCGGCGGCATGGTGCTGCACGACGGCAAGATCGCCGAAATGCGTACCGGCGAAGGCAAGACGCTGACTGCCACGCTCGCCGTCTATCTGAACGCGCTGACCGGCAAAGGCGTACATGTGGTGACGGTCAACGACTACCTGGCCAGCCGTGACGCGGAATGGATGGGCAAGGTCTACAAGTTCCTCGGCATGTCGGTCGGCGTGATCCTGTCGCAGCAGTCGACCGAAGACAAGCGCGCCGCCTACGCGGCGGACATCACCTACGGCACCAACAACGAGTTCGGCTTCGACTACCTGCGCGACAACATGGAGTACTCGGCGGCCGACCGCCGCCAGCGCGGACTGGTGTACGCGATCGTCGACGAGGTCGACTCGATCCTGATCGACGAAGCGCGCACGCCGCTGATCATCTCGGGCCCGGCCGAAGACCATACCGAGCTGTACGTGCGGATGAACCAGGTGCCGCCGCTGCTGACGCGCCAGACGGACGAAAAGGGCGAGGGCGACTTCTGGGTCGACGAGAAGGCGCACCAGGTGCACCTGTCGGAGGCGGGGCACGAGAAGGTCGAGGGCATCCTGGTCAAGCTGGGGCTGCTCGCCGAGGGCGAGAGTCTGTACGCGCCGCAGAACATCGTGCTGATGCATCACCTGAACGCCGCGTTGCGCGCGCATCACCTGTTTCACCGCGACCAGCACTACGTGGTGCAGAACGGCGAGGTGATCATCGTCGACGAATTCACCGGACGGCTGATGCCGGGGCGGCGCTGGTCGGAAGGTTTGCACCAGGCGATCGAGGCGAAGGAAGGCGTGCCGATCCAGCAGGAAAACCAGACGCTGGCGTCGATCACGTTCCAGAACTACTTCCGCATGTACCAGAAGCTGGCCGGCATGACCGGCACGGCCGACACCGAGGCGTACGAATTCCAGGAGATCTACCGGCTCGAAGTGGTGGTCATCCCGACGCACAAGCCGATGATCCGCATCGACCACCAGGACAAGATCTACCGCACGGTCAAGGAAAAGTACGCGGCGATCATCGCCGACATCAAGGATTGCTATGCGCGCGGCCAGCCGGTGCTGGTCGGCACGACCTCGATCGAGAACTCCGAGGTGTTGTCCAACCTGCTGAAGAAGGAAGGCTTGCCGCACCAGGTCCTGAACGCCAAGCAGCATGCCAAGGAAGCGGAGATCGTCGCCCAGGCCGGGCGGCCGAAGATGATCACGATCGCCACCAACATGGCCGGCCGCGGCACCGACATCGTGCTGGGCGGCAACGTCGAGAAGCAGATCGACTTCGTACGCGCCGACCCCAACCTGTCCGACGCCGAGAAGGAAGCGAAGATCGCCAAGCTGCGCGCCGAGTGGCAGTCGCTGCACGACCAGGTGGTGGCCGCCGGCGGGCTGAAGATCATCGGCTCCGAGCGGCACGAGTCGCGCCGCATCGACAACCAGCTGCGCGGCCGCGCCGGGCGCCAGGGCGACCCGGGCGAATCGCGCTTCTATCTGTCGATGGAGGATCCGCTGCTGCGCATCTTCGCCGGCGACCGCATGCGCGCGATCATGGACCGGCTGAAGCTGCCGGAGGGGGAGGCGATCGAAGCCGGCATGGTTACGCGTTCGATCGAAAGTGCGCAGCGCAAAGTGGAAGCGCGCAACTTCGACATTCGCAAGCAGCTGCTCGAGTACGACGACGTGGCCAACGATCAGCGGCGCGAGATCTACCGGCTGCGCAACGAGATCCTCGAGGCCGAGCGCATGGACGAGTTGGTCGACAACCTGCGCCGCGGCTATTTCACCGATCTGTTTCGCGCCTACGTGCCGGCCGAATCGGTCGAGGAGCAATGGGACATCGACGGCCTGACGAAGGCGCTGGCCGACGATTGGCAAATCAACCTGCCGATCCGACAGTGGCTCGAAACCGAAGACAAGATCGATGACGAGACCATCCTCGCCCGCATCCTGAAGGCGGCCGACGAGGCGTACGCCGCCAAGGTCTCGCTGGTCGGCAAGGAAGCCTTCGCCGGGTTCGAGCGCTCGATGATGCTGCAGGTGCTGGATCAGCACTGGCGCGAGCACCTGGCGGCGCTCGACCATCTCCGGCAGGGGATCCACCTGCGCGGCTACGCGCAGAAGCAGCCGAAGCAGGAGTACAAGCGCGAGGCGTTCGAGCTGTTCGGGCTGCTGCTGGACCGCGTGCGCGCCGACGTCGTCAAGATCCTGATGAACGTGCGCATCCAGACCCAGCAGGAGATCGAAGCCGCCGAGCAACGCATCGAGCAGGAAAGCGAGCGCATCATCGAACGCGCGCGCGCGCAGCACACCGAGTTCGGCACTGCGGTGGCCGAAGAGCCGGTCGACGTCGAGACGTTGACCTTGCCGGAACCCGAAGCGGGCAAGCCGCAGCCTTTCAAGCGCTTTGGGGCCAAGGTCGGGCGTAACGATCCGTGCCCTTGCGGCAGCGGCAAAAAGTACAAGCAGTGCCACGGAAAGCTGGCGTGATCCGCGATCCGCTGCGCGTGATCGAGTGGCGGCTCGCAGGTCGGATCGCGGCCGATCCATCACGGCCTTCGATATGGCAGTCAACCTGAGTGCTCCGGACCCTGCGGCGCTTGCGCCGGTGGGCGGGATCGAACTCGGCTGGGCCGAGGCGGGCATCCGCAAGGCGCAGCGCAAGGATCTGCTGGTCGTGCGCGTGGCTGCGGCGGCGAGCGTGGCTGCCGTATTCACCCAGAACCGCTTCTGCGCGGCGCCGGTGGTCGTGTGCCGCGAGCACCTGGCGGCGGCACGCGGCGTGCGCGCCTTGGTCGTCAATACCGGCTGCGCGAACGCCGGCACCGGCGCGACCGGGCTCGCGCACGCACGTGCAACCTGCGAGGCTGCGGCGCGCCTGCTCGGCTGCGAACCGGAACAGGTGTTGCCGTTTTCCACCGGCGTGATCATGGAGCCGCTGCCCATCGACCGGCTGCGGGCAGGCCTGCCGCAAGCGGTCGCGCGGCTCGCTGCCGACCACTGGGCACTGGCGGCCGAAACGATCATGACCACGGATACGGTGGCGAAAGCGGCGTCGCGCCGCCTGACTCTGGACGGCCGCCCCGTGACGGTCACCGGGATTGCCAAGGGCGCCGGCATGATCCGGCCCAACATGGCGACGATGCTCGCTTTCATCGCCACTGATGCGCCCGTGGCGCAGCCCTTGCTGACCCGGCTGACCCGGGCCGCGGCCGACGCGTCGTTCAACCGCATCACGGTCGACGGCGATCAGTCGACCAACGATTCGTTCGTCGTCATCGCCACCGGCGCGGCCGGCGGTGCGCCGATCGCGACGGCGGAAGATCCGCGCTACGCGCCGCTGGCCGCAGCGGTCACCGCGGTGGCGCAGCAGTTGGCGCAGGCCATCGTGCGCGACGGCGAGGGCGCGACCAAGTTCATCGAGATCGTGGTCGAAGACGCGGCCAGCGAGACGGAGGCCGCTGCGGTCGCGTATGCGATCGCGCATTCGCCGTTGGTGAAGACGGCTTTTTACGCCTCCGATCCGAACCTCGGCCGCATCCTCGCGGCGGTGGGCAACGCGGGCATCGCCGACCTCGATCCGTCCCGCGTGCAACTGCATCTGAACGACGTCTGGGTAGCGAAAGACGGCGGGCGTCATCCGGACTACCGCGAGGAAGACGGCCAGCGCGTGATGCGCGGGGCAGAGATCCTGGTGCGGGTTCGGCTTGGCCGCGGATCTGCGCGGACGACGGTCTGGACCTGCGACTTCTCCTACGAGTACGTGAGGATCAACGCCGATTA
>DATLZG010000156.1:0-5261 GCA_035574095.1 Burkholderiaceae bacterium
GCGGGGCCGGCCGCACCGGTGCGCGGGTCGCCGGCGCCGCGCCACCGTCCTGGGCGCGCTCGCTCGCCTGCGCGATCTCGCGCAGCGCCGCAGGATCGGAGTGCGCCGGATCGATCACTACCCAACGGCACAGTTCGCGCAGCGCGCGCAGCTCCTGGTCGGATTCGATCAGGAATCCCTGGAACAGGAACGGCGTCTCCGACCACGGCCGGTCGAGCGCGGCGACGAACAGTCCGCGCCGCAGCGATTCGATGGGCACCCGGATGTCGCCGGGCTTCGGGGCCGTTGTCATTCTTGGCGAGACGGTGGGATCGCGCGCGAGTTTCCGGTCGCGGCGCGGTGGCGGGTCGAGCGAGATCCGCCGCAAAGCGCGCCCAATTCGGCTGCGCAGCGCGGGTTCTACAATCGGCCTCCCCTCGAAGAAGCCCGCCATGAACCCGCCCGGCGCCTCCGACACCGAAGCCGCATTGCGCGCGCTGCTCGCGCGCCGCATCCTGATCCTGGACGGCGCGATGGGCACGATGATCCAGCGCGCGCGGCTGACCGAAGCGGATTTCCGCGGCGCGCGCTTCGCCGATCATCCGGTCGAGGTCCGCGGCAACAACGAGCTGCTGAACCTGACGCGCCCGGACGTCATCGCCGCCATCCACGAGGCGTATCTGGCCGCCGGCGCCGACCTGATCGAGACCAACACGTTCGGCGCCACCCGCATCGCGCAGGAGGACTACAAACTCGGCCATCTCGCCTACGAGATGAACGTCGCCGCGGCGCGGCTGGCGAAGGCGGCGTGCGCGAAGTTTTCCACGCCCAACAAACCGCGCTACGCGTGCGGCGCGCTCGGCCCGACGCCGAAGACGGCGTCGATTTCGCCCGACGTCAACGACCCCGGCGCGCGCAACGTCACGTTCGACGAGCTGGCGCAAGCGTACGGCGAGCAGGCGCGCGGTTTGCTCGACGGCGGCGCCGACATCCTGCTGATCGAAACGATCTTCGATACGTTGAACGCCAAGGCCGCGATCTTCGCGATCGAGGAGGAATTCGAGCGGCGCGGCGCGCGCGTGCCGATCATCGTGTCCGGCACCGTGACCGACGCCTCGGGCCGCATCCTGTCGGGCCAGACGGTGGAAGCCTTCTGGTACTCGGTGCGGCACGCGCGGCCGCTGGCCGTGGGACTGAACTGCGCGCTCGGCGCCGCCTTGATGCGGCCGTACATCGAAGAACTGGCGCGGGTGGCCGACACCTTCATCAGCGTCTATCCGAACGCGGGGCTGCCGAACCCGATGTCCGAGACCGGCTTCGACGAGACGCCGGAGGTCACCGCCGGCCTGCTGCAGGAGTTCGCGCAGGCCGGCTTCGTCAACATCGCCGGCGGCTGCTGCGGCACCACGCCCGAGCACATCGCCGCCATCGCGCGCGCGATCGACGGCATGGCGCCGCGCGCGGTGCCGGCCGCCGACCGCGCGCTGCTGCTGGCGGGGCTGGAGCCGCTGCGCATCGACGAGTCGAGCCTGTTCGTCAACGTCGGCGAGCGTACCAATGTCACCGGCTCCAGGGCGTTCGCGCGTCTGATCCTGGCGGAGCAGTACGAGGAAGCGGTCGCGGTGGCGCGCCAGCAGGTGGAAAACGGCGCGCAGATCATCGACGTCAACATGGACGAGGCCATGCTGGACTCGGCCAAGGCGATGACGCGTTTTCTGAACCTGATCGCCGCCGAGCCCGACATCGCGCGCGTGCCGGTGATGATCGACAGCAGCAAGTGGAGCGTGATCGAGGCCGGGCTGAAATGCGTGCAGGGCAAGGGCATCGTCAACTCGATCTCGCTGAAAGAAGGCGAGGCGCAGTTCCTGCGCCAGGCGAAACTGGCGCGCCGTTACGGCGCGGCGGTGATCGTGATGGCGTTCGACGAACGCGGCCAGGCCGATACCTTCGAGCGCAAGATCGAGATCTGCAAACGCAGCTATGACCTGCTGACGCAACAGGCCGATTTTCCGCCCGAAGACATCATCTTCGATCCGAACATCTTCGCCATCGCCACCGGCATCGAGGAGCACGACAACTACGCGGTCGATTTCATCGAAGCGACGCGCTGGATCCGGCAGCACCTGCCGTACGCCAAGGTCAGCGGCGGCGTCAGCAACGTGTCGTTCAGCTTCCGCGGCAACGATCACGTGCGCGAGGCGATCCACACCGTGTTCCTGTATCACGCGATCCGCGCCGGCCTGACGATGGGCATCGTCAACGCCGGCCAGCTCGGCGTGTACGAGGACATCGAGCCGCAGTTGCGCGAGCGCGTCGAGGACGTGGTGCTGAACCGGCGCCGCGACGCCGGCGAGCGGCTGGTCGCGCTTGCCGAGCAGGTCAAGGCCGGCAGCAAGGAGAAAAAAGAGGATCTCGCCTGGCGCGCCGAGCCGGTGGAAAAGCGGCTCGCGCATGCGCTGGTGCACGGCATCACCGCCTACATCGTCGAGGATACCGAGGAGTGCCGGCAGCAGATCGCCGCCCGCGGCGGCCGCCCGATCGAGGTGATCGAAGGGCCGCTGATGGACGGCATGAACATCGTCGGCGACCTGTTCGGCGCCGGCAAGATGTTCCTGCCGCAGGTGGTCAAGAGCGCGCGCGTGATGAAGCAGGCGGTCGCGCATCTGATCCCGTACATCGAAGCCGAAAAGGCGGCGCACGCCGCCGCCGGCGGCGAGGTGCGGCCCAAGGGCAAGATCGTGATCGCCACCGTCAAGGGCGACGTGCACGACATCGGCAAGAACATCGTCGCCGTGGTCCTTCAGTGCAACAACTTCGAAGTCGTGAACCTGGGCGTGATGGTGCCGGCGGAAAAGATCCTCGCCACCGCGCGCGAGGAACAGGCCGACCTCATCGGGCTGTCGGGCCTGATCACGCCTTCGCTGGAGGAAATGTCGCATGTGGCGCGCGAGATGCAGCGACTCGGCTTCACGCTGCCGCTATTGATCGGCGGCGCCACGACCAGCCGCGTGCACACGGCGGTGAAGATCGCGCCCCACTATACGAACGGCCCGGTCATCTACGTGCCCGATGCGAGCCGCGCGGTCGGCGTATGCCAGAACCTGGTGTCGGATGATGCGGCGGCCAGGTTCATCGCCGAGGTGCGCGCCGAATACGCGCGCGTGCGCGAGCAGCACGCGGCGAAGAAAGGCCCGGAGCTGATTTCGCTCGCCGAGGCGCGCGCCAACGCCACGCGCATCGACTGGCGCGGTTACCTGCCGCCAAAGCCGAAGTTCGTCGGCCGCCGGGTATTCAAGAACTACGACCTGGCGATGATCGCCAAGTACATCGACTGGGGGCCGTTTTTCCAGACTTGGGATCTGCACGGTCCGTTCCCGGCCATCCTCGCCGACGAAGTGGTCGGCGAGCACGCGCGCCAGGTGTTCGCCGAGGGCGAGAAGATGCTGGAGCGCATCGTCGCCGAACGCTGGCTGACCGCCAACGCCGCAGTGGCGTTTTATCCGGCGGCCAGTGTCGGCGACGACATCGAGATCTACACCGACGAGTCACGGCAGGAGGTGCTGTTCACCTGGCACGGACTGCGGCAGCAGACGAAAAAGCCGGTGATCGACGGCGTGCCGAATCCGAATCAATGTCTGGCCGATTTCATCGCCCCGAAAGATTCCGGTATCGCCGACTACATCGGCCTGTTCGCGGTCACCAGCGGCATCGGTCTGGAGGCGCGCGAGGCGCGCTTCCGCGACAAGCACGACGACTACGGCGCGATCATGCTGAAGGCCATCGCCGACCGTCTGGCCGAGGCCTTCGCCGAGCTGCTGCACGAGCGCGTGCGGCGCGACCTGTGGGGCTACGCGCGCGACGAGGCGCTGACCAACGAGGCCCTGATCCGCGAGGAATACCGCGGCATCCGGCCCGCGCCCGGCTACCCGGCCTGCCCCGAGCACAGCGTCAAGCGCGCCTTGTTCGACGTGCTGCGCGCCGACGAGATCGGCATGGCGCTGACCGAAAACTACGCGATGCTGCCGCCGTCTTCCGTCAGCGGTTTCTATTTTTCCCACCCGCAGGCGAAGTACTTCAACGTCGGCCGCATCGGCCGCGACCAGTTGGAGGATCTGGCGCGGCGCAAGCGGCAGGCGGTCGAGGAACTGGAGCGCTGGCTGGCGCCCAATCTGGGTTGAAGCAGGCCCGCCGCGCCTATACTGCACACGACTCGTCTCGATTCGCCTCGACTCGGCGCGGCCACCATGGGCAACCTGACCTCCCGCGAAGCGCTCACCCTGCGCTGGGCCGAGCTGTGCGCCGATCCAACGCTGCGCGATCTGCCGTACAAGATCGAGTTGAACGCCTATGGAACGATCGAGATGAGCCCGGCGAACAATCGACACGCGCGCCTGCAGGGCGCCATCGCGCTCGAATTGGGACGCCAGTTGCCGCACGGAGGGGTATTGACCGAGTGCCCGATCCTCACCGAGATCGGCGTGCGCGTGCCGGACGTCGCCTGGGCGTCGAACGAGTTCCTCGCCCGCCACGGCGAGACCACACCTTTCCCGCAGGCGCCGGAGATCTGTGTCGAGATCCGATCGCCGTCCAATGCCAATGAAGAACGGCAAGCCAAGGTGCGCGCCTTCCTCAAAGCCGGCGCGCACGAGGTATGGATCGTGTCCGAAGACGGCGCGGTTGCGATCCACGATGCAGGCGGCGCGCGCGCGGCGAGCCGCTACGCCGTCACTTTGAGCCTACCTCCGCGCGCCGCGCCGAAAGCGTAAAAGGCGCGACGCGGCCGCGGCGATGGACTCGCTCGCCAAAGCCGCTGCGGCCGGCGCGATAGCCCTGGCCTTGCTCACCGTTTTTCAACACCGGCTGCTGTACTTCCCCCAGCGCGCGCCGCTCGAAGCGCTGGTCTCCGAGCGGCTGCGCCCCTGGCCCGGCAGAGACGACTTCCGTGCGCTATGGGCGGAGCCGGCCGCAGCCGCGCGCGCCACCGCGATCGTTTTTCACGGCAACGCCGGCCATGCCGGGCACCGTGAGTACTACGCCGCGGCACTGGTGCCGCTCGGCCTGCGCGTGCTGCTGGCCGAATACCCCGGCTACGGCCCGCGCGACGGCGCACTCGGCGAAGCAAGTCTCGTGGCCGACGCTGCGGCCACGATCGCGGCGGGGCACCGGCAGTTCGGCGCGCCGCTGCTGTTGATCGGCGAGTCGCTCGGCGCCGCAGTAGCGGCGGCCGCGGCCGCGCGTGAGCGCGACCGCGTCGCCGCGCTGTTGCTGATCACGCCGTGGGA
>DATLZG010000157.1:0-2206 GCA_035574095.1 Burkholderiaceae bacterium
CCGCCTCGAACATCTCTATCGAAGCGATGCCGTCGTACCGTCCGCGCTCGTCGCGGTAGTCCTGCAGCGCGAACTCCGCTTGCAGGCCCTGCGCCTGCAGCCGCGCGCGCGCGTACTGCAATTGGGCGGGCGACAGCGTCAGACCTTTGACGGCATGGCCGGCGCGCGCCGCCATCGCGGCGAAGCCGCCCCAGCCGCAGCCGATCTCCAGCACCCGGCTGCCAGGCGCCAGGCGCAACTGCTCGAGCACGCGCTTGTACTTGGCGCGCTGCGCAGCGGCCAGCTCCTCGGCGCTGGCCGGCGGCTGCGGGTCGGCCGGCGCGTCGACGAACAGCGCGCTCGAGTAGGTCATGCTCGGATCGAGCCATAGCTCGTAGAACGCATTGCCGAGGTCGTAATGAGCCTGGATGTTGCGCTTGGCCTGCACCTTCGAGTTGCGCCGCAGCCAATGCGCGAAGCGGTGTATCAGACCACCCCAGAACGACCCGTAGATGACCGACTCCACCGCCGTGCGGTTGCGCGCGAACAGCCGCAGCAGGGCGACCAAGTCGTCGCTCGACCAAGCGCCGCCGATGTAGGTCTCGGCAAAACCGATGTCGCCGCTGCGCCAGGCGGCGGCTGCCGGCGTCCAGTCGCGCAGCGTCAGCCGCGCACGCGGCGCGCCTGCGCCGAAGCACTGGCGTTGCCCGTCCGGCAGCGTCAGCTCGAGCGTGCCGTGTTGCAGGCGCGTCAGCAGCCGTAGCGCCAACCGCGCGGCGGCGGGAAGGTGCGCGGTGTCGGCCGGCGCGGGCAGGGTGATTTCGCTCTTCATCGCAGCAGGTTCGTTGGTTCCGGGCGGGCGAAAAACGGCACGCGCTTGGCCCACAGGCGCAGCGCCTGCCAGTGGATGCGGGCGCTGACGCCCAGCGTGAACAAGGGTCGGCGCAGCAAGGCCGCGGCGAGCGCTGCATCGGTGAGCGGGCGCAAGCGGCCCTCGATGGACGTTTGCAGCAAGGGGCCCGCGGCGTCGTCGTAGTCGATGCGGGCGACGAAGCGCGCGCCGTCGGCGCGCGGCGCCAGCAGAAAGCGGAAGCGGTACCGGCCTTCGACGCGGTTAAATGGCGATACGTGCATGACCTTCGCCGCCGTCAGTTCCTCGCCCCAGGCGAGCGGCCGGCCGTCGGCGTGCGCCAGCACGTAGCAATGGCGGTCGCCGAAGGTGTTGTTGACCTCGGCCACGACCGCGCGCAGCGCGCCGTCGGCGCGCTCGCACAACCAGAAGCTGACCGGATTGAACAGGTAGCCGAGCTGGCGCGCGAAGGTGTGCAGCCAGATCTCGCCGCGCGCGTCTTCGACGCCGGCGCGCGCAAGCAATGTTTCGATCCACGCGAGCAGCGGCCGGCCGTCGCCGTGATCGACGTCGTTGATCGCGAACGCGCCGCGCGCGTTGCGGGCGAGCAGCCGCCACGGCCAGCGCGCGGCGGCCAGTGCGCGCAGCGGCAGCCGCACGAAGAAGGCCGGATACGCGAAAGCGTGCGCGGCCGGCCGCAGGCGCCGATGGCGCACCGAACCGAAGGCGATCGCGGCCTGCACGGCGCTTACGCGGCAAGCCGCTGCGTCTGTGCCGCCTTCGCCCGCAGCGCGGCGGCCACCGCCAGACCCGACCGCAACCCATCCTCGTGGAAGCCGTATCCGGTCCAGGCGCCGGCGAACCACACGCCGCGCCGCCCTTGCAGCGCCGGCAGCCGGCGCTGCGCTTCGATCGCGGCGGCGTCGAACACCGGGTGCGCGTAGTCGAACTCGGCCAGCACCGAGCGCGGGCCCGGCGCGCGCAACGGATTCAGGCTCACGAAAAGGGGGGTCGTGAACGGCAGCGGTTGCAGCCGGTTCAGCCAGTAGGTCACCGACACGCGCGCCTGCGCCGACGCGCCGTCGCTCAGGTAATTCCATGCCGACCAAACCTTGCGCGCGGTCGGCATCAACGCGCTATCGGTGTGCAGTACGGCTCGGTTGGGCTGGTAGCGGACCGCGGCGAGCAGCGCCCGTTCGTCGGCATCGGCGTCGGCGAGCAGCCGCTGCGATTCGTCGCTGTGGCAGGCGAGCACGACGGCGTCGAACGCTTCCGCGCCGCTGCGGCTGGCGACGATGACCCGGCCGGCACGGTTGCGCGTCACCGCGTGCACGGGCTCGGCCACGCGCACGTCCGGCAGGCGGGCGGCGATGCGGC
>DATLZG010000158.1:0-3148 GCA_035574095.1 Burkholderiaceae bacterium
AATGGACGGAACAATAGGAGCCCTCATGAACCAAAATACCAAGCTTGATGAAATTTCTGCTACGTCGGAGAGTCGCGGATGTGCCAAGCATTGCTCGCCTGCCGCTGTGCAGACCCACGCACCGGTAATCGACGACACGCCGGCGCGCGTCAAGCTACTTGTCGCCTCTGTCACGCAGCAATCGGCTGAATGTCTCCTCGGCTCACAGCCGTTGTGACCACAGAGTCGCGTTCAGGGTTGAGGGTAACGGCCCGGATGTGCGACCAGTCGCGTGTGCCGCGTGACCAGCGCGCGGGGTTGCGTTCGCGAGCCTGGAGGTAGACCTGGTGCCGAGCCGCAAGGATCGCGACGTCGTGGCCTTCATGGCGCTGTGCCGGGCTGACGTAGCGGATGCCGCTGTGCCTGTGATCGTGGTTGTACCAATGCACGAATTGGCGCGCCCACTCGCGCGCGGCGCACAGATCCGTAAAGCCCTTTTCTGGGAACTCCGGCCGGTACTTCGCCGTGCGGAACAGGCTTTCGACGAAGGCGTTGTCGTCGCTCACGCGGGGCCGTGAGTACGACGGTTTCACGCCCAGCCACCACAGCATGGCCAGCACGGTGGTGGCCTTCAGCGTGGCGCCGTTGTCGCCGTGCAGTACGGGTCGCTCGTCACGCGGCATGGCGTGAATGCCCTCGGCCAGCGCCGTGCGCTGCACGAGCCGCGCAGCGTGGTCGCAGTCGTCGTCCTCGTGCACCTCGAAGCCCACGATCTTGCGGCTGTACACGTCCATGATGAGGTACAGGAAGAACCAGCGTCCGGCGACATCCCTTGGCAGGAACGTCATGTCCCAGCACCACAGCTGTCGCGGCGCGGTGGCCACGTGAGTGGTCGGTGGCCGGCCCTTGCGTGGTGCCTTGGCGCGCCCGCGGTGACTCATTTGCCCCTGCGCACGCAGCACGCGGCGGAAGCTGGACTCGCTGGCGATGTAGACGCCCTCGTCAGCCAGCGTCGGCACGATGCGCGCCGGCGGCAGATCGGCGAAGCGCGGCTCGTTGGCCACGCTGACGATCTGCGCACGTTCGCGATCACTCAGCGCATGGGCTGGCGCCGGCCGCACGGCCTGCGGCCTGCCATCGCCCGATTCCAGGCCTTGGCCGGCCTTCCAGCGCTGCAAGGTACGCGCGCTGATCCCCATGAGTTCGCACGCTGGCTTCAGGCGCGCACCGGCATCGCAAGCCGCTTCGATGTCTCGGGCAATTTCCTGGCGATCTTCGAGGCCGATCATTCGTCCTCGCCCTTGTTCCTGTTGAAGATCGCCTCGGCTTTTTTTGACAGCACCAGCAGCGCCGCCGCCTCGGCCAGGGCCTTGTCCTTGCGGCGTACCTCTCGCTCGAGCTCTTTGATGCGGCGCCGATCCTCCTTGGTCTGCGAGGGGCTGGCACGTACTTGCTCGGGTGCAGCCAGTGCCCGCACCGCGTTGTCTCGCCATTGCTGCAGTTGCTGCGCGTACACGCCGTTCTCGCGGCACCAGGCGCTGCGCGAGGCATCGTCCATCGCCGCGGTCGTGATCACCGCCTCCAGGCGCGCGGCAGCTGTCTACACGCGCTCCTTCGCCGGCCTGGCCAACGACTCAGCGCGCCAGCGCTCCAGCGTGTCCACGCCCACTCCGATCTCGCGCGACACCACCTGCGGTGCGGCGCTCTCCGGCGGCAGCATGCGTGCCACCGCCCGGTCCTTGAATGCTTGTCCGTATCGGGCCAACTTCTTCTCTCATCCGCGCCCCCGTGTCGATGAAACGATGGTGTGCGGGGGGCGGCGCCTTCGGCGCCGCACAGGCTGTGCATTTGTGGACGATGCGCTTCGCGCACCGGCCAGCTTGCCGTGGACAACGCATCCGCGTTGCCCACCGCGCCGGCCTTCGCCCACAAGCTCCACAGCCTCCCACCACCATCAATGAACCAGTCTCACAGCTCTGGTCCTATCGGGGCGACAAGTATTCTGACGCGGGGGGATAGGATGCCCGCATCTCTTTGCCCCGAACGGCACGAAGGCCCGCGACGCGGAGTGAACCTTCTACTGGTGCAACCGTCGCGCTGCTGCGTGACCTCCCAGGCCCGAAGTTCGGCGCAATGGACCGAGACTGGGTGCGCGGGTGTGCCGAGCTAGCAGGCCGTTGAAAAATCCCCCGTCGACGCTGGCGTCGGCCAGTACGATCTGAAGCCATCGGCGAACAACCCAGACGAGGACGATGAGAGGCAACCAAGACTTCCCAGGCAAGCGATGTTCAGCTACATCAGCCTTGAAGAGCGCGTGCCGCAGACACACCCGCTGCGCAAACTGCGCGCCGCAGTCGTTGCGCTGCTGGCGACGATGAACCGCGAGTTCGACGCGGTGTACGCCCGCCGGGGCCGCCCCTCGGTGCCGCCGGAGATGCTGCTCAAGGCCCTGCTGCTGCAGATCCTGTTCTCCATCCGCAGCGAGCGCCAGTTGGTCGAAGCGGTCAACTACAACCTGCTGTACCGCTGGTTCGTGGGCCTGAACATCGAGGACAAGGTCTGGGACCACTCCACCTTCAGCGCCAACCGCGAGCGGCTCTTCAACGAAGACTTGGCCCGCGCCTTCTTCGAGCGGGTCAAGCACACCGCCGATTGGGCGAAGTTGACCAGCGACGAACACTTCAGCGTGGACGGCACGCTGATCGAGGCCTGGGCCTCGCACAAGAGCTTCAAGCGCAAAGACGACGACAGCGGCACGCCGCCTGGGCGCAACCCCGAGGTGGACTTCAAGGGGCAGGAGCGCTGCAACGACACCCACAAGAGCACCACGGACGCCGATGCCCGGCTGTTCAAGAAGAGCCGGGGCGACAAATCCCGCCTGTGCCACATGGGGCACATCCTCATGGAGAACCGCAACGGGCTGATCGTGGATGTCGAGATCACCCATGCCAGCGGCACGGCCGAGCGCGAGGCGGCACTGGCCATGTTGGAGCGTCGGGGCAACAGGAACAAACGGGCCACGGTCGGTGCCGACAAGGGCTACGACAGCAAGGCCTTCATCAAGGGCTGCCGAAAGCTCAAGGTCACGCCGCACGTAGCGGCCAAGGACAAGCACTCGGCGGTGGATGCCCGGATCACCCGACACGAGGGCTACAAGACCAGTCAGAAG
>DATLZG010000159.1:0-2871 GCA_035574095.1 Burkholderiaceae bacterium
AAAGGGAATCGGCCATGGACATCGTTCGCAGCGACGCGCGCCGCTACTCGCAACTGCCGCGCTTCTTCCGCTGGTTTTCCGATCACTGCGTGCTGCGCCAGTTGGACGAATCCGACGCCACGCGCATCGCACAGGCGATCAGCCGACCCGGCTTCGAACGCTGCAGCAACGGCGCCGCGCCGCGCCGGGCCGCCGAGATCGACGCGTTCGTGCGCGCCGCGCAGGCGGACTGGCTGCGCGGCGCGCGTTACGTGATGGCGGTCGTGCGCAAGCAGACGCACGACTTCGTCGGCTGGGTCGAACTGCGCGCCGCTGGTCGCGGGCGCTGGACGCTCGGCTGGTTCGTGCAGCCGGAACTGGCCGCGCGACCGCTGGCGCGCGAGGTGCTGCTGGCTGCGGCCGACTTGATGTTCACGGCGCTCGACGCGCAGGCGTTGTACGCAGACTGCCCGCGCGGCAACGTATCGGTCGAGCAGTTGTTGAACGACGCCGGCTTCATCGAGTTGGTGCCGGCCGGCAGCCTCGACAGCGAAACCGGCAGGCCGCGCGTGGCCGCCCTGTACGAACTCGGACGCGCCGACTGGCGCACGTTGCGCGCCTCGCGCACCGCCGCTGCGCTGCCGAGCCCGCGCACCGAGCTCGCGCTCGTCTAGCCGGTTAACGCCGGCGGCCGTCCACGCTCCAGGCGCCGGCGCCGAAGGCGGCAGCGACCAGCATGCCGCCCGTGATGCTGATGTTTTTCCAGAACATCAGCATCTGCACGTACTGCTTGTCGGCCGGCATCGCCCAGTAGTTGTGGAAGAAGATCGCCGCGGCGAGCGTGAAGACCGCCAGCGCCAACGCCGCCCAGCGCGCCTTGTAGCCGATCACCAGAGCGATGCCGCCGACGAGCTCGACGACGATCGCGATCGCGGCGCCCACCTCCGGCAGCGGCAACCCCGCCGACGCGATGTACTTCGCCGTACCCTCGAAGTTGGGAATCTTCTGGAACCCGGAGTTGACGAAGATAGCGGCCAGCGCGATGCGGCCGACGAGAGCGAACAGATCCTTCAGGCTGTCGAGCACTTTCCTGCCTTCTTGTTCGTTGTGAAGCGGCGCGCCCTGCCCAGCGCGGCGCGGGGCGGATCATGCCCGCGGCGGCACGGCGGCGGCCATCCCCTCATTCGGGCGTCGCGAGAGCGCATCTAGGAAGCCTGCGCGGCGCGCGGCGCCAGCGGGCCGACGACACCGCCGGCTTCGGCGGCGAACGCATAGCGATTCTTGCCGCGCAGCTTCGCTTCGTACATCGCCAGGTCGGCCAGTTGCAGCAGCCGCTCGAGGTCGCGCCCGTGATCGGGCATCAGCGCGATCCCGATGCTGGCCGACACCACCGATGGCAGCGCGCCCGGCACCTCGACCGGCTGCGCGATCGCGGCCAGCAGCCGCTGCGCGATACGCTCGGCATCGACGAGCTGTCCGGCGTCGGGCACCAGCACCGCGAATTCGTCGCCGCCGCGGCGTGCGACCGTGTCCTGCGGCCGCATCGCGCGCGCCAGCCGCGCGGCGATCTCGCGCAGCACGCGGTCGCCGATATCGTGTCCGTAGCGGTCGTTGATCTCTTTGAAGCCGTCCAGGTCGATCACGAACAGCGCGCAGCGCGCGTTGCGCAGCGCCGCGGCTGCGAACGCCGAGGCCGCGCGCGCGGTCAGCAGCCGCCGGTTGGCCAGTCCGGTCAGTTCGTCGTGATGCGCGTCGTGCAGCGCTTCTTCTTCGCGCTGGCGGATGTGGTCGATGTCGGCGAGCACGATCACGTACTCGCCGGGCGCAATCGCGCGCGCCGTCAACTGGCACCAAGCGCTTGCCTGCCCGGCGGCGCGCGAGCCGCGGCGGATCTGCACCTCGCGCGTCGCGGCGCGGTCTTGCGCGCGCGCGGCTTCCGCGGCGCTGGCGATCGCCTCCCACTCGTCGACCGCGGCGAAGTAATCCGCCAGCGGCGTGCGCGCGAGTGCGGCCGGCTCGGCCTGCAGCAGGCGCAGGAACGCGTCGTTGCAGCGGGCCACCAACCCATCCTTGACGACCGCGATCGCCTGCCCGGCCGAGTCGAGCACCGTGCGCTCGATACGCAGCGCCTCGGTCAGGCGCCGTTCGCGCAGCTTCAGCACCGTGAGGTCGGCGTTCATGCCGATCGCGCCGCCGAAGCCGCCGTCGCTCGCCTTCGTCGGCACCGCCGACAGCGAAACGACCAGCCGGCTGCCGTTCTTCGCCGCGTGCACCATTTCGACGTTGCGCAGCGTCTTGCCGAGGCGCAATTGCGCGAGCGCCTGCTTGGCGCCGGCCTGATCGGCGCCCGCCGGAAACAGCTTCGCCAACGACTCGCCGATCAGCTCCTCCGGTTCGTAACCGTAGATCTCGCGCGCCGCGCGACGGCTGACGAAGGTAAAGCGGAACTGGGCGTCGCAGGCCCAGATCAGGCTGGTGGACGCCTCCACCAACGCGCGGTACTGCGCCTTGCTACGCCGCAGGCGGTCGATCTCGGCCAGTTGCTGGGGCGCGGCGATCGTGTCGAGCACGAGCGTGCCCGCATGCGCCATTCCCGGCGGCGGTGCGCCGCGATACGGCACGAAATGGCTGCGTACGACGATGCGCCCGCCGGTCTTCGTGCCGCGGCTGTTGATCAGGTCGTAGGTCGGCTTGCCGGCGGCCGCTTTCTGCAGCGCGGTCTGCACATCCACGCGCGCACCGTTGCGCAGCGCGAACGCGTCGAACCACAGCGGGCGCTCTTGCGGCGGACGCTGCATCCCCCAGCGCCACGGTTCGTCGCCGTGCGCGTAGACGACGCGTCCGGCCGGGTCGACCAGCCAAACCAGCACCGGCAGTTGCCGCATCAACTCG
>DATLZG010000160.1:0-3414 GCA_035574095.1 Burkholderiaceae bacterium
ATGCCGGATTCCGCGCTGGCGACGATCTGGATGTAGTTGGAATAAATGCCCGCCACCGTGCGCAGCTTCTTCAGCGGCGTCTTGAAGCCCGCGTCTTCGACGCCGTTCCACGCGTCCGACAGCGAATCGCCGAGCGTGAAGGCGAGCTCGCCGCGGCCGGCCTGCAGCAGGTTCAGATTCTCGACCGACGCCTTGGTCGCCTGCACCTGCACTTTGGCGTCGGGCATGGCCTTGGCGTAGATCTGGCTCAAGGCCACGCCCAGCGGGTAGTACACGCCGGCCTGGCCGCCGGTCAGCACATTGACGAACTTCTGCTGTGCGCTGGCCGCCGCGGCGGCCAGCGCCAGCGAAAAGCCGACGGCCAACACTTGCAGCGTGCGAGTCCTTTTGTGCATTTTGCTGTTTTCCTTTCTCTAGAACGGAATGCGTCCGGTCAGGATGTCCTTGTACATCACCCAGTCGCCCATGAAGCTGTACAGCGGCTGCTTGAACGACGCGGGCCGGTTCTTTTCGAACGCGAAATGGCCGATCCACGCGAAGCCGTAACCCGCCACGAAACCGGCGGCCAGCCACCACGGATTGCGCGTCGCGATCAGCAGCGCCAGACAGAGGAGGGCCAGGGTGGAGCCGAGAAAGTGCAGGCGCCTGCAGGTTCGATTGCTGTGTTCGCTCAGATAGAACGGATAGAACTCGCGGAAGCTGGTGAAGCGCTTGGTCGCGGGTTTGGCGATGGCGGTCATTATCTGCTCCGAGCAATCGTGGCCAGGCGCGCAAATCTACGCTGACCGCAGCGCGCCATTCAAGTCGAGGCGCCTAAGCAGAGTGGCCGGCAAAGGCGCTGCGCGCGAAATCGGCCAGCGCGCGCCGCACCCCTTCGGGGTTTTCCGCCATCAGCGCATGGCCGGTGCGTTCGAGCGCGATCACGGTCTTGCGTGCGGCGGCGTCGATCAGCGGCTGCGCGGCGCGTGGCGGCGTCATGCTGTCGGCTGCGCCGAGCACGAACAGCGCCGGGCAGGGAAGCGCCCGCATCGCCGTAACGCCGCCCTGATAGGCATTGCAGGCGGCGAAGTCGAGGGCGAGTACCTCGCGGCCGTTGACGGCTTCGATCCGCTGCATCAGCCGCAGGTTCTGCCAGAAGATCGAGAAACCGGGGCCCGGATTGCCGGGCCGGGCGATGAAAGGCGCAATCGACGCGCCGTGCGACCAGACGTTGATCATCGCCATCGCGCGCGACGGATCTTCGCGTGTGGCGGCGAGCAGCGCCTCTGACACGCGCATCGGAAACGCGGTGCCGAGCAAGGCGACGCCGGCGGCGCGCGCGCGCAGCCGCGTGGCGACCTCCAGCGCGATCAGCGAGCCCATGCTGTGGCCGGCGAGCAGGAACGCGGGGCTTGCCAACGGCTGCAGGCAAGCGGCGATGCGGTCGGCCATCTGCTCGACGGTCGTCGGCGCCGGGCCGTCGCTGCGGCCATGGCCCGGCAGGTCGAAGGCGAGCACCGCATACCCGTGATGCGCGAGCCAGCGGCTTTGCAGGATCCACACGCTGTGATCGCCCTGCGCGCCGTGCAACAGCACGATGCACGGCTTGGCGGGATCGAATGCCTTGCCGCCGGTATAGGCGAACAACTGTTGTCCTTCCCGGCCGAGCTTCATGCGTCCACCTTCGCGGCGGCCTTCAGCGCGCGCGCCAGATCCTCGATCAGATCGTCCGGGTCTTCGAGACCGATCGACAGCCGGATCGTGCCCTGCGTGATGCCGGCCGCGGCCAGCTCCGCGTCGGGGACGCGGAAATGGGTGGTGGAGGCCGGATGGATCACCAGCGACTTGGCGTCGCCGACGTTGGCCAAGTGCGAGAAGATGCGCAGCGCCTCGACGAACTTCGCGCCCGCCGCGCGCGAGCCCTTCAGGTTGAAGCTGAATACGGCGCCGCAGCCTTTCGGCAGCAGCCGCTGCGCCAGCGCGTAGTCGGGATGCGACGGCAGTTCGGGGTAGGCGATCGACTCCACCAGCTTCTGCGCGGCGAGAAAAGCGACCACCTTGCGTGTGTTCTCGACGTGCCGCTGCATGCGCAGCGGCAGCGTCTCCAGCCCCTGCAGCAGCAGAAACGCCGTGTGCGGGCTCATGCAGGCGCCGAAGTCGCGCAGCCCCTCGCGCCGCGCGCGCAGCAGGAACGGCGCGACCGTGCTCTCCTCGGCGAACACCATGCCGTGAAAACCTTCGTACGGCCTGGTCAAGACGTCGAACTTGCCTGCCGCTTCCCAGTTGAAGCGGCCGCTGTCGACCAGCAGCCCCCCGATCGCCACCCCGTGGCCGCCGAGGAACTTGGTCGCCGAGTGGACGACCAGATCGGCGCCCAGCTCGAAGGGCTTCATCAGGTACGGGGTCGTGAACGTGGCATCCACCAGCAACGGCACGCCGTGCTCGTGGGCGAGCGCGGCCACCGCCGGAATGTCGAGCACGTCCAGCCCCGGATTGCCGAGCGTCTCGCCGAAAAGCAGCCGCGTGTTCGGCCGGATCGCTGCGCGCCAGCCATCGATGTCGCGCGGGTTCACGAAGGTGGTGTCGATGCCGAAACGCTTCAGCGTGTACGCGAGCAAGTTGTGCGAGCCGCCATACAGCGCGCGGCTGGCGACGACGTGCCCGCCGGCGCCCATCAGCGTGGCGATCGCCAGGTGCAGCGCCGCCTGACCGCTGGCGGTGGCGATGGCACCGACGCCTGCCTCGAGCGCGGCGATGCGCTCCTCCAGCACCGCGCAGGTCGGATTGGAGATGCGCGAGTACACGTGGCCGGCGCGCTCCATGTTGAACATGGACGCGGCGTGCTCGGAGTCTTCGAAACAGAACGACGCCGAGGCATAGATCGGTACGGCGCGGGCGCCGGTGGCGGGGTCCGGCGGCTGGCCGGCGTGCAGCGCCAAGGTGTCGAAACCGGGGGGGCGTGGGTCCGTCATAAATCGGAGAGAAGCCGGCAGCGAAAGCCTGTTTCCGCGCCTGCGGCGGCGCGAACGGCGCCGGCATAATGCCATGCATGGACAACCGCTCGTCCGTACGCGCCGATCTGTACCCGGCCATCGAGCCGTTCGATGCCGGCATGTTGCCGCTGGACGACATCCACACGATGTACTGGGAGACGAGCGGCAATCCGCACGGCGTGCCGGTCGTGTTCCTGCACGGCGGCCCGGGTGGCGGCTGCTCGCCCGAGCATCGGCGCTTCTTCGACCCCGATTTTTTCCGCATCGTGCTGTTCGACCAGCGCGGCGCCGGCAACTCGACCCCGCTCGGCGAGGTGACGAACAACACGACCGCGCATCTGGTCACGGACCTGGAAAAGCTGCGCGACTACCTGGGCATCGGCAAGTGGCTGATCTTCGGCGGCTCGTGGGGCAGCACGCTGGGGCTCGCCTACGGCGAAGC
>DATLZG010000161.1:0-2097 GCA_035574095.1 Burkholderiaceae bacterium
TAGCACGTCCTCCACGAGGCGATTCAGCCGCCCGGTGTTCTCGCGCACGATCGCCACCAACCGCGCGCGCAGCGCGGCGTCGGCGTCCTCGGCCAGCAGTTGCCCGGCGTGGCTGATGGCGGCCAGCGGGTTGCGGATCTCGTGTGCGATCGACGCGGTCAGCCGCCCCATCGCGGCGAGCTTCAATTGCTGCGCGCGGTCCTCGACCGCGCGCACGTCCTCCAGAAAGATGACGAATTCGTCGTTGGTCTCCGAAGCCGGACGGGCGAAGCGCGCGCGCAACCGCAGGCCCGGCAGGGTCGACGCGGCCGCACCCTCACCGACCGGATGCAGCACCGTGTCCGACCAGACGCCGCGCTGGCGGTCGGTCGCCAGCCACTGCAAGAACGCCTGCGCCAGTGGCCGCAGATGCGGATAGTCGGTCAGGCGGCGCCCGGTCAGCTGCGCGTCCGGCGCGAACGACAGCAACACCCGTGCTGCCCGGTTGTTGGCGCGTACACGGGTGTCGGCGTCGAGGACCAGCACGCCCTGCTCCATCTGCGCGATCACCAACCGGTTGATCTCCAACTGGTTCTCCAGGTCGCGCCCGCGCTGCACCGCGAGCCGCTCCTGCGCGGACAGGCGCGCCGACAGCAGTCCGAGCAAACCGGTGATCCCGAACAACGCCGCGCCGTACAGCCCGGCCTGGAATACGACCGGCTCGCGCGCCTCGGGCTGCAACCCGCGCACGACCGCGTCGACAAGCAGCACCAACACAGCAATCGAACAGACGAAAAACACCGCGATCGTCGGCAGCAGCAGCGCCGCGCCGGCGAGCGGCAGCAGATACAGGATCATCATGCCGCCGCGTACGCCGCCGCTGAACGCGACCATGACGGAGATCAGGATCAGGTCGATCGACAACTGCCCGCCAACCTGCAGCGCGAAGCTGGTGCGTGAGTACAGCGCCAGCACCGCCAGCGCGGCCGCGAACATGAAGTAGACCAGTCCGACCGCCAGCAGTTGCCGCGTCGCGCCCGCGCTGACCTCGCCGAGCGGCGCGCCGAACGCGGCCAGAATCAGCACCAGCGCGCTGGCGATCAGCACGCGCACCAGCGAAAAGTACTCGAGCGTGCGCCAGCCCGGCTCCACGGCAGCCGGCAGCGAACCGAACAGCCGCTCGGCGGGCATCGCGCGTCAGTCGCTCGCGCGACGGCGATGCTCGTCGCAGCAGTACCAGCGGCCGTTGGCCGACAGCGCCTCCGACTGCGGCACGTTCAGGCGGCACACGTCGCAGCTCACCATCGCTTCGCCGGTGGAAGAGCGCTCCTGCGTGCGCGCGCGCGCGCGCTGTTTGATCGCAAACCACCGCCACAGCGCGTATACCGCGAGCCCGAGCAGCACCCAGAACAGGATCCGGCCCATCGTCTTGCCTTACCCGGCGCCTCGCCGCAGTATCACTTCGAGGACGAAGCGGCTGCCGACGTAGGCGAGCAGCAGCATCAAGAATCCGGCCAGCGTCCAGCGCAGAGCGGTACGGCCGCGCCAGCCGAAGAAGTGCCGACCCGCCAGCAGACCCGCGAACACCAGCCACGAAGCGATCGTAAACACGGTCTTGTGATCGAAACGCAGCGGCCGGCCGAACAGCTCCTCGGTAAACAACACGCCCGAGATCAACGTCGCGGTCAGCAGCAAGAAGCCGGTCCCGATCAAGCGAAACAACAGCCGCTCCATCGCCAACAGCGGCGGTACTTCCGCCAGCACGCGCCCAAACGCCGTGTCGGTCGACGCGCTGTGCAGGCGGCGATCCATCGAGGCCATCAACAGCGCGTGCAGCGCCGCGATCGTCATCAGGCTGAAAGCCGCGATCGCGATGAACAGGTGCGCGCGAAACGCCAGCGAATCGCTGGCGACCGCGATCAGGTTGCCGTGAAACAAGGCCGGCAACACCGAGGCCAGCGCCGCCGCCGGCAGCACCAGGACCTGCAGACCGCGGATCGGCAGCAGGAGACCCTCCGCCCATACGATCAGCACCGCGAACAGCAGCGTGGCCGACAGCGCCTGTGCGAAACCGAAGCGCAGGCCATTGGCATCGACCACGGCGGTAGCGAGCAACGC
>DATLZG010000162.1:0-4106 GCA_035574095.1 Burkholderiaceae bacterium
GTCGGTCGCGGTGTCTTCGAGCATCGCGACCGCGTCGGCGCCGGCGGGCAGCGGCGCGCCGGTCATGATGCGGACGGCGGTGCCCGCCTCGACGCGGGCATCCGACGGATGGCCGGCCAACGCCTGGCCCACCACCCGCAGGCGCGCGGGCGCCGCGCAATCGGCGGCGCGCACCGCGTAGCCGTCCATCGCCGCGTTGTCGAAGCCGGGCAGGTCGATGCCGCAGACGAGGTCGCGCGCGAGCACGCGCCCGCCGGCCTCGCGCGTCGGCACCGCGATGCGGTCCGAGATCGGTCGCAGCCCTTCGCGCAGGGCGGAGAACGCCGCGTGCAGATCGAGCTCGTGCGCCTCGGTCATCGCGCGGCCGCGAGATCCTGCGGGGTGTTGATGTTCGCGAACGCGTCCGCGTCGTCGAACGCCACGCGTGCGGCGCCGATCCGCTCCAGCCACGTTTCGGCTTTGCGGCCCCCGCCTGCCAGATAGTCGGCGAGCGAATCGGCGCCGGCGCGCGGCAGAAGACAGAACAACGGCTGCACACGTCCCGCGGCGAACGCCACCGCCGGCCGCTCGGCGGCGCGCAGGCGCGCGACCAGATCGGGCGCGAGCGCTGGCGCGTCGCATGGAACCACCGCGAGCCACTCGCTGGGCAGGCGGCGCAGCGCGGCCAGGATGCCGGCCAGCGGCCCGGCAAAAGCGCCGAGTTCCGGATCGTCGGCGATCACCGGCACGCCGAGCGCGCGGTACGCATCGAGATTGCGATTGGCACTGATTGCGAGGGCGTCGACCTGCGGCCGCAGCCGCGCCAGCACATGTTCGATCAGCGGCCGGCCGCGATACGCGACCCAGCCCTTGTCGCGGCCGTCGAGCCTCGAACCGCGGCCGCCGGCGAGGATCAGCCCGGTGACGGTCGAATCCGGCATGCCTCAGCCGCCAATGTAGGACATCTCGATTTTTCTCAGCCCGGCGGTGGCGGCGCCGCGAATCTCCGAGTAGTGATCGTCGCGCGTGCGCCAGATGCGGGCGACCGCGGTCGAGATCTGCGCGTCGCTGGCGCCGCCGCGCAGCAGTTCGCGCAGGTCGTAGCCGCGGCTCGCGAACAGGCACAGATACAGCTTGCCTTCGGTGGACAGCCGCGCCCGCGTACAGGTGCGGCAAAACGCCTGTGTGACGCTCGCGATCACGCCGATCTCGCCGCTGCCGTCGCGATACGCCCAGCGCTCGGCGACCTCGCCCGGGTAGTTGGGATCGAGCGGATAGACGGGCAACTCGGCGTCGATGCGGCGGATCACCTCGGCAGCGGGCACCACGTCGTCGAGCCGCCAGCCGTTGGATGTGCCGACATCCATGAACTCGATGAAGCGCAGGATGTGGCCGCTGCCTTTGAAGTAGCGCGCCATCGGCAGGATCTCGTGGTCGTTGACGCCCCGTTGCACGACCATGTTGATCTTGATCGGCGCAAGCCCCGCTGCGGCCGCGGCGTCGATGCCGCGCAACACCTCGGCGACCGGAAAGTCGACGTCGTTCATGCGCCGAAACACCGCGTCGTCCAGGCCGTCGAGGGAAACGGTGACGCGCCTCAATCCGGCAGCGGCGAGCGCCTTGGCTTTGCGCGCAAGGATCGAGCCGTTGGTGGTAAGCGTCAGATCGAGCGGTTCGCCGGCGCGCGTCTTCAGGGCGGCCAACATTTCGATCAGCCGTTCGATGTCCTTGCGCAGCAGCGGCTCGCCGCCGGTCAGGCGGATCTTTTCCACGCCGTGCTCGATGAAGATGTGCGCCAGCCGCGTGATCTCCTCGAATGTCAGCAGGTCGGCATGCGGCAGGAACCGGTAGTTCTTGTCGAACACCTCCTTCGGCATGCAGTAGGTGCAGCGGAAGTTGCAGCGGTCGGTGACCGAAATGCGCAGATCGTGCAACGGCCGCGCGCGGCGGTCGAGCACGCGGCCGTCCGGCGCTTCCAGTGCGTCCTGCGGCGCCACGACGCGCAACGCGGCGCCATCGGCGATCGGGATAATGCGGTCGGTCATACGTTGTTCCCGCGGCGATGTTAGCCCGGACCGGAAACCCTCGGCAGCAAAGCACCGCTGCCAGCGAGGCGATTGGATGACGAACGAGGCGCAGTCTGTGCCATCCGTGCCGTTTGCGACCGCGCTGCGGTTCTGGCTGAAGCTCGGCTTCGTCAGCTTCGGCGGGCCGGCGGGGCAGATCGCGATCATGTTCAGCGAACTGGTCGAGCGCCGGCGCTGGATCTCCGAGCGGCGCTTTCTGCACGCGCTCAACTACTGCATGCTTCTACCTGGCCCGGAGGCGCAGCAGCTTGCGACCTACATCGGCTGGTTGATGCACCGCACTTGGGGCGGAATCGTCGCCGGCACTCTGTTCGTGCTGCCGTCGCTGTTCATCCTGGTCGCCCTGTCGTGGGTATACGTCGCGTTCGGTGACGTGCCGGTCGTGGCCGGCATCTTCTACGGCATCAAGCCGGCCGTGGTTGCGATCGTGTTGCACGCGGCCTACCGGATCGGCAGCCGCGCGCTGAAGAACGCCTGGCTGTGGGCGATCGCCGCCGCAGCGTTCGTCGCGATCTTCGCGCTCGACGCACCGTTTCCGGCGATCGTCGCTACGGCCGCAATCCTCGGCGCGCTTGGCGGCCGCTTCGCGCCGGCGCGCTTTGCCCTCGGCGGCGGCCATGCGCTGCATTCCAACGTGCGCGCACCCGCGTTGATCGACGACGACACGCCGCCGCCGCCACACGCGCGCTTCACCCGCGCCCGGCTGGCACGGGTGGTCGCGGTCGGCATGGGAGTTTGGGCGGCGCTGCTGGCGCTGCTCGAGTCGCAGTTTGGCTGGCACGGCCCGCTGACGCAGATGGGATGGTTCTTCACGAAGGCAGCGCTGCTCACGTTCGGCGGCGCGTACGCAGTGCTGCCGTACGTGTACCAGGGCGCGGTCGAGCACTACGGCTGGTTGACCGGCCCGCAAATGGTCGCCGGGTTGGCGCTCGGCGAGACCACACCCGGACCGCTGATCATGGTCGTCGCCTTCGTCGGCTTCGTCGGCGGCTGGACGCGCGAACTGTTCGGCGACGCGCTGTTCGCCGCCGGGGTGGCCGGCGCGGTCGTCGCGACGGTGTTCACGTTCCTGCCGTCGTTCGTCTTCATCTTTGCCGGTGCGCCGCTGGTCGAGGCAACGCACGGCGACCTCCGGTTCACGGCCCCGCTGACGGCGATCACGGCGGCGGTGGTCGGCGTGATCGTCAATCTGGCCCTATTTTTCGCCGGCCACGTCCTGTGGCCGCAGGGGCGCGCGGGGCCGTTCGATACTCCGGCCGCCGTAATCGCCGCCGCCTGCGCGGTCGCGCTGTTTCTCCTGCGAGTGGGCGTGCTGCCGGTGATCGGCGGCGCCGCGCTCGCGGGCTTGGTCTGGCACTTCTTCGCCGGAGGGCTATGAAATGGATCGCATCTCGATTTGCGAACTGGACGAATGGCGGCAGGCAGGGCGCGCTTTCACGCTGATCGACGTGCGGCGCGCGCACGTGCGCGCCGCCGATGGCGCGGACATTCCCGGTTCGCTCTGGCTGGCTCCGGAGAAGCTGTTCGCCTGGAAGGACGAGGTAACGCGCGACCGGCCGGCGATTCTCGTCTGCGCGCACGGCCACGAGCTGAGCCAGGGCGCAGCCGCCACGCTGCGCGCGATGGGACTGGACGCGCGCTTTCTGATCGACGGCTTCGCCGGGTGGCGCGCGTCCGGGCGGCCGGTCGTGCCGATCGTGGCCGAGCCGGCGCCCTGAACAGCGTGTTACTGAACCGGCGCTTGCGGCGGCGCTTCGGGCCGTCGCTTCGTTTCGATCTGCACCAGCGGGCCCGTTTCGAGCGGTGGCAGCACCGGGCGCTCGCGCGGCACGCGCGCCGGTTTCGGCTCCGTTTCAATGCGCAGGCGGATCTGCTCGACCTTTTGCGGATCGGTCTGCGCCAGCGTCATGCCCGCCGCTTCGAGCATCGGCAGCAACTGATCGAGCGGCAGCGGCGCGGGTTGAGCGCGGGGTGCGGCAACGCTGGCCGGCGCAGCGGGTCGCGGCGCCGGGGCCGGCTTGGCCTCGACGGCGGCCGGCG
>DATLZG010000163.1:0-5155 GCA_035574095.1 Burkholderiaceae bacterium
AAAGCGGCCGGCCCGCACTTCGGCCGCGAGCTCGCGGTTGGTCGCCGCGATCACGCGCACGTCGGCGCGCAGGCTGCGCGTGCCGCCGACGCGTTCGAACTCGCCGTCCTGCAGCACGCGCAGCAGCTTCGCCTGCGCCTCCAGCGGCAACTCGCCCACCTCGTCGAGAAACAACGTGCCGCCGTCGGCCAGCTCGAAGCGGCCGCGCCGCTGCGCGATCGCGCCGGTGAAGGCTCCCTTCTCGTGGCCGAACAGTTCGCTCTCCACCAGCTCGCGCGGCAGCGCGGCGCAGTTCAGCTTGATCAGCGCCCGCTCGCTGCGCGCGCTCGCGGCATGGATCGCGCGCGCGACCAGCTCCTTGCCGGTGCCCGTTTCGCCCTCGATCAGCACCGTGCTGTCGGTCGGTGCCACCTGCGCGATCGCCGCGCGCACGCGCTGCATCGGTGGCGATTCGCCGACCATCTCGTCGCCGCGCCCGGCGTCGACCAGCGCGCGGATCGCCGCTTTCGACTTGCGGTGCGCGTCGATCTCCCGCCGCAGCGCGATGTGCGTGCCGACGCGCGCCAGCAGCTCGTCCGGCTCGAACGGCTTGGTTACGTAGTCGACCGCGCCGAGCCTGAACGCGCGCACCTTCTCGAAGGTCTCCGTCAGCGCGGTGAGGAAGATCACCGGGATCGAGCGCGTCGCCTCGTTGGCCTTCAGCCGCCGGCACGTCTCGTAGCCGTCGGTACCGCGCATCCGCACGTCGAGCAGGATCAGGTCCGGCGCCTTGGTCGCCGCCAGCGCGAGCGCTTCCTCGCCGCCGGCCGCTGCGAGCGTGCGATAACCGGCGCCGCCGAGCTCCTGCGCCAGCAGATCGCGGTGCAGCGGCTCGTCGTCGACGATCAGGACGATGGCGGTTTCAGCGACCAAGGTGCTTTGCGAGCTTTTCGAACAGCGCGTCTTCGTCGACCGGTTTGGTGAGGAAGTCGTCGCAACCGCAGGCGCGGGCGCGCGCCTCGTCGTCGGCCATCGCGTGCGCGGTCAGCGCGATCACCGGGATCGACGCCAGCACCGGATCGGCCTTCAGCCGGCGCGTCGCTTCCCAGCCGTCCAGCCGCGGCAGCGACAGATCCATCAGGATCAGATCGGGCCGCTCGGTGGCCGCACGCTCGAGCGCGGCCACGCCGTCGGCGGCGAACAGCAGCCGGTAGCCGTCGCCGAGCAGTTGCGCGAGCAGGTCGCGGTTCAGCTCGATGTCCTCGACGATCAGCACCGTCTTCATGGCGCGGGCGGCCGGTAGCGGATCGGCAGCGCCAGCGTGAAAGTCGAACCGGCGCCGAGCGCGCTTCGCACGCGGATGTCGCCGCCCAGCAGTCGCGCCAGGCGGCGCGCGATCGCCAGCCCGAGTCCGGTGCCGCCGTACTCGCGCGTGCTGCCGCCATCGACCTGTTCGAACTCCTCGAAGATCGACTCCAGCTTGTCGGCCGGAATGCCTATGCCGGTGTCGGCGATCGCGATCGTCACCGTGTCGACGTGCGCGCACGCTCGCAGGCGGATGCTGCCGGCCGGGGTGAACTTGGCCGCGTTGCTGAGCAGGTTGATCACGATCTGCCGCAGCTTCTCCGCGTCGGTCGCGAGCGTCACGCCCGCTTCGATGTCGGCTTCGAGCCGCACACCGTCGCGCACCAGCGGCTCGACCGTGCGCACGCACTGCTCGAGCACCGCGCCGAGCGCGATCGTGCCCGCATGCACCTCGACGCGGCCGGCCTCGACCTTCGCGATGTCGAGGATCGCGTTGATCAGCGCCAGCAGATGCTGCGCGCTGGCGAGGATCTTCTCCAGGTTCTCGTACTGCTTGGCTTCGATCTGCCCCTGCAGCCGGCGCAGCGCGATGCGGGTGAAACCGATGATCGCGTTCAGCGGCGTGCGCAGCTCGTGCGACATGTTGGCGAGAAACGCGCTCTTGTGCCGGCTGGCGATCTCCAGTTGCCGGCTCTTGTCCTCGATCTCGCGAAACAGCCGCGCGTTGTGGATCGCCAATGCGGACTGCGTAGCGAACGCCTGCAGCAGTTCGATCATCTGCGGCGCGAAGTCGCCGGCGACTTTCCGGTTGACGATCAGCCCGCCGAGCAGCCTGTTCTCGCGCAGCAGCGGCACCGCCAGCAGCGACCGGTACCCGAGCCGGACCAGGATGTCGCGCACGCGGCTGCGGTACGCGCTTTCGTCGCGGATGTCGCTGAACGCCGCCGGCTCGCCGGTGTCCGCCATGCGGCCGATCGCGCCCTCGCCCTTCGGGAAGGGGGCGGCGCGCAGCGCATCGACGAGCTCGTCGGGCAGCCGATCCGCGGCGTGCAGGCAGAACTCCTCGCGCGTCTCGTCGTACTCGAAGATCGCGCCGCCGTCCACATCGACCAGGTCGATCGCGCGCGCGACGATCGTACGCAGCACGGTTTCGAGTTCGAGCGTGGAGCTGACGGCCTGACCGACGGCGGCGAGCGCCTGCAACTGTTCGACGGTCTGCGTCAGTTGCGCGGTCTTGCGCTGCGACTCGTCGAACAGCCGGGCGTTCTCGATCGCGATCACCGCCTGGTCGGCGAAGGTCTGCAACAGCGCGACCTGCGACTCGGGGAACGGCCCGGGGACCGGGCGGCCGACGGCGATCGCGCCGATCGGCTCGCCGTCGCGCAGCAGCGGAATGCCGAGCACGCTGCGAAAGCCCAGGTGGGCGCCGGCGTGGAATGCGTAGTCCGGGTCGAGCAACACGTCGGGAATGGCGACCACGCTGCGCGTCAACACCGCGCGGCTGGCGGCGCTGCCGCGGTCCGCCGGGCGCGGGAACAGCGGGCGCACCGCGTCCGCCGCCTCCGGGATCGCCACGGCGAGCGCACGTATATGCACCAACGAGCCGTCGTACGTGAAGACGTTGGCCGAACCGGCGTCGCACAGCCGCAATGCCGCGGCGGCGATCGATTCGAATACCGGCTGCGTATCGGTCGGCGAGCTCGAGATGATGCGCAGGATTTCGCTGGTCGCCGTCTGATGGTCGAGCGCCTCGGTCAATGCCCGGTTGCGCGCCTGCAGTTCCTGGAACAGCCGCGTGTTGTCGATTGCGATCATCGCCTGGTCCGCGAATGTCTGCAGCAGCGCGATCTGCTGGTCGGAGTAGGGTCCGGGCGTCGTCCGGCCGACGCTCAGCGCACCGATCGGCCTTCCGTCGCGCATCAGCGGGACACCCAGCACACTGCGATAGCCGAATCCCGCACCCTCCTTGAACGCATAGGCGGCGTCGCGTAGCACGTCGTCGATCGCGATCACACCGCGCGACAGGACGGCGCGGCCGACGGCGGTTCCGTCATCGGCCGGCCGCGGGTACAGGGCGCGTATTGCCGTTTCCGCACCGGGCAGGCGGGCGGCCAATGACATCATGTGAAGCAGGTTGCCGTCGTAGCTTATGACGGTAGCCGCCTCGCCACGGCAGAGCTTAAGTGCCGCCGTCGCGATCGTGTCGAACACCGGACTCACGTCGGTCGGGGAGCGGGAGATGATGCGCAGGATTTCGGCGGTCGCGGTCTGCTGTTCGAGCGCCTCGGTCAACGCGCGGTTGCGCGCCTGCAACTCGTTCAGCAGACGCTCGTTCTCGATCGCGATCACCGCTTGGTCGGCGAAGGTTTGCACGAGCGCGATCTGCCGCTGCGGAAACGGTCCCGGCGCATCGCGCCCGATCGCGATCGCGCCGATCGGCTTGCCGTTGCTGAGCAACGGAACCCCCAGCACGCTGCGGTACCCGTGCCGCGCGCCGCGCCGGAACAAAAACTCGGGATCCTCCAGCACATCGGAAATCGCAACGACGTTGCACGCGAGAATCGCCCGGCCCGCCGCCGTCGCGCGGTCGGGTGGGCGCGGAAAAAGCCGGCGCGCGGTCTGCCGCACGATCGGGTCGTCGCTGGCGAGCGCGGCGCTGTGCATCTCGCGGCCGTCGAACTTGACCACATGGGCCGCCGCCGCCTCGCACAGTCGCAGGGCCGCCGCCGCGATCGCGTCGAACACCGGCTGCGCGGGCGACTGCGTGCGCACGATCAGCCGCAGCACTGCGCGCGTGGCGTCCAGATGATCGTGCGCTTCCTGCAACGCGCGGCGGTACCGCGTCGGCCCGTCTGCGCGCCGGTCTTCCGCGGCGTCGCGGCGCTCGCCGCGGCGCGCGTGCGGCGGTGAAACGTCCGCCGGCCTGCGGCGACGTTCGTTCCCGGCCCTCATTTCGCCTCCCACCCGGTCGCCGCCGCCAAAATACTCTTCGGTCGCGGCCGATGCCAGAGGCGCGCAGGAGGGGCTAGCCGGACGGTCAATCCTGCCGCGAGCGCCGGATCGAGACGACGATCCAGACGCTGTCGACGAACGCGAGCAGGTAGCCGAGCCGCCCGAGCACGGTGAAGAACGGGATGCCGACTACGCGCGGGCCGGCGGTGACCGTCATCGCGATCGAGGAGCCGATCAAGACCGACGCGGTCATGATCCCGATCGCGATGCGGTCGATCGCGCCGTCCAGCTTGCGCACGAAGCTGTCGAGCCGCCGAGCTGAATCGCGAACGCGCTGATTGCCTGCGCGAAACGCACGCTCGCGCCCGCGCCGACCCGCTGCGCGCGCAGTGCGAGCTCGGCCAGTCCGCGCCGCAGGTCGCCGGTGTCCAACGCCGGCGGCAACGCCGCGGCGCCGGTCATCGCGCGCGCCACTTCGGTCACGCCCTCGGCGTCGAGCCGGCCGCTGGTCAGCATCTGCGCGCTCAGTTCCCGCACCCGTTCACGGATCGACTGCTCGTCGGCCTGCGCGGAGGAACTCACCGCCGGCGCCGTCGTGTCGGTCACCGCGCGCCTCCCGTGGTCTCGATGCGGCAGTCAGGGTAGACCGATTCGGCGTCCGCCGAGCAGTGGGCGTGCCCCCCGGCGCGGCGCGCAACTGGGTACCATGCGGCCCGCGCCAACGACTTTCGCCGTCGCCCGGCCGTGCTCAACAAGCTCTTCGGTTCCGCCCCACACGAACACCCCGATCCCGCGCAGCGCCTGCTCGGCGTGGCCGAGCTGGCGCCGGATGCGCCGGCGCTGGCGCAACTGCTCGCCGCCGATCCGGTCCCCGAGGTACGCGTCGCCGCCGCCGCGCGCTGCGCCGATGCGGCGGCGC
>DATLZG010000164.1:0-2079 GCA_035574095.1 Burkholderiaceae bacterium
GCCGGGAAAACGCGCCAGCGACATCAACGTCGCATAGCCGCCGTAGCTGGCGCCCGAGATGCAGATCCGTTCCGGATCGGCGAAGCCTTCGGCGACCGCCCATTTGGCGGCGTCCTCGTGGTCGTCCAGCATCTGGCGGCCGATCGCGCCGAAGCCGGCGTAGTAGATGCGGCCGCCGAAGCCGGGCGTGCCGCGGAAGTTCGGCAGCACCACCGCATAGCCGCGCGCGGCCAGCAGCTGCGCCTCGATCACGCCGAAGGTAAGCGCCCCCCAAAAGTCGGCGCGCGCGGTCGGCCCGCCGTGGATGTGCACGACGGTCGGCAGCCGCGTACCGGGCTTGTAGTCGCTCGGCAGGAAGTAGTAGGAGGGAATCTCCAGGCCGTCGCGCGTCTTCAGCGTGAACGGCCGCATCTCCGCCAACTGCCCCTTCTTGATCCAGGGCCGGCTGGCGAACAACTCCTCCATCGTCTTTTTCTCCTCGTCCAGCAGATACCAGCGCGTCGGCAGCCGGTCCGAACGCGCCGTCACCACCAACTGCTTGCCGTTCGGTGTGCGCAGGAAGGTATTGACGGTGTCCGGCAGAGCGGCGTCGATCATCCGCTGCAGCCGCGCACGGTCTTCGCGCAGCCACACCCGCTGCGGACGCTCCGCGGCCACCGCGTAGCCGACCACCTCGTCGGTCTTCGGGTCGGTGATCACACCCAGTACGGCCTGCCCGCTCGCATCGGCGCCCATGTCGAAGCGCGGATGTTGCGCCAGCAGCTCGCCGAACTTGCGCGTCTCGGGGTCGTAGCGGAACACCGCCATCGTGTCGCGCTCGCCGTTGTAGGCAACCTGCAGTGTGCGGTTGTTCGACTCGAAGGCCAGCGGAACGAAGGTCGGCCCCTTGGTCGAGTCGTAACGCGCCAGTTCCTGCCACGGCGACTCGCCATCCTTGCGATACCAGACGATGTAGGTGTTGCTGTCCTTGACCCAGGAGGTCACGACGCGCGGCACGTGGTTGCGATCCAGGACCCAGCGGAACGCGTTCGCCGGCCGCTCCGGAGTCAGCAGCGCCGCACGACCGGTGCGGATGTTCAGGCGGTAGACGTCCTCGGCCTCGGCGTCGCGCTGATTGCCCGTGACGAGGATTTCCTCGCTGTTGCCCGGCAGCGAGCGCAGGATCTCGTAGCGCCGGTACACGAACTTGTTCTGGCGCCGCGTGTCGCGCACCGTCTCCGACAGGCGCCGAAACTCTTTGCCGTCCCGACCGACCGCGAACAGCCCGCCGCCCTCGAACGCGGCGGGACCGGTCGGCGAGTTGCGCTGGCCGAGCGTGAACACCAGTCGCTCGTCGCCCGCCCACGTGTACTCGATGACGTCGAAGTCCTTGAAGTTGGTGAGCGCGGTGCCCTTGCGCGTCTCCAGATCGACGACCGCGAGGTTCAGGCGGCCGTTGATCGGAATCGTCACTGCGAAGTAGCGCCCGCTGTCGGACAGTTGCGGATCGGCGTAGGCCGGCGGCTGCAGAATGTCTTCGGCCTTCAGCGGTTCCTGCGCGACCGCGGCCGCACCGAGTAATGCCATCGAGAAGATGGCAGCCTTGGCAAGCATGTCCCCTCCGCACGGAAAAGAAAGCGGCAGCGATTCTAGCCAGCGTTCGCGCCCGCCGGCCCTGCGCGGCATGGCTCGCAAGTCGGAGCGGGCGCGGATCCCGGCAGCACGCTCGCGCCCGCTGCCTTTACCCGCAACTTCCGACCCGCGACCTCAGACGCACTGGTACGTGTACTGGTCCGGCGCCGTGTTGTAGAAGTCCAGCGTGCGCCCGTTGGTGCAGCGAAAGACGGTGATCTGGCTGCCGTTGGTCGCGGTCGTGTAGTACACGCCGCCGATCCGCGTGTTGTTCAGGAACAGGTTCGCACTGGTATCGACATAGGTGCCGCCCAGCGCCCGGCCGTTGCCGTCGAAGACGACCACGCGGTCGCTGGCGCGGACGCGGAAGTTTTCGTTGGTCGCGTCCTTGATCACTTCGCCGTTGGCGCTGTTCGTCCACGTGATGTACGTCGGGCCGGCGGGCGCATCCGGATCGCTGCCACCGCC
>DATLZG010000165.1:0-3520 GCA_035574095.1 Burkholderiaceae bacterium
GAACCGCCACTGCGGGTCGGCGACTGGCGGATCGATCCGGCAGCGAACGAACTCGTGCGCAACGGCACGACCGTGCGCGTCGAGCCGAAGGCGATGGCGGTGTTGATCGCGCTGGCCGACGCCGACGGGCGAGTCGTCAGCCGCGAGGAATTGCTCGCGGCGGTGTGGGCCGGCGTCGTCGTCGGCGACGAAGTCCTGACGCAGACGATCATCAAGCTGCGCCGCGCGCTCGGAGACAATCCGCGCGCACCGTCGTTCATCGAAACCATCTCCAAGCGCGGGTACCGCCTGATCGCGCCGCTGCAGCGAGACGACCCCGCCGTCGCGCTGACCGCCGACCCGGTGCCGGCCGACTCGCTGCCGCAGGCTGCCGTGCGCCCGCGCGCGCGCTGGCGTTGGTTCGCGCTGGCCGCCGTCGTGCTCGCGGTGGCGACGGCGGCCCATTTGCTGCGCCAAGTTCAGCGGCCCGCCGTCGACGCGATCGACTTCGGACAGGAACCGTCGCCCCCGCCGCTGACGGTCACCGTCATGCCGTTCGAATCGCTGGGAGCGGATGAGGAACAGGCGTATCTGGCGCGCGGCATCGGCAACGACCTGATGACCGATCTTTCGCGGCGGCGCGACCTGCGCCTGATCAGGGCCTCGAGCGGCGCAGCGGACAAGCGGGCGACGCCCGCGCGCTATCGGATCATCGGCAGCGTGCAACGCGAGTCCGCCACGCTGCGGATTAATGTCGCTTTGGTCGACACGGCGACGAACCAGCAGCTCTGGTCGGAGCGGTTTGTGCGCCCGTTTGCCGACTTGTTCGCAGTTCAGGACGAGATCGTCAGCCGGGTCGGCGACCTCCTGCCCGGAACGCTGACCGACGCGGCGCGCCAGCAGTTGGCGAAACGCTACACGCGCAGCTTGCAGGCGTACGACTACTTCCTGCGCGCGCAGGCGCTGTTCCTGGTGCGCGAAGCGGGCGTCAACGAAGAAGCGCGCGATCTGTATCGCAAGGCGCTCGAACTGGACCCGAAGTTCGCGCGCGCCTATGCGGGTCTGGCGATGACCTACGCGATGGAGTACCGGCTGCGGCCGCCAAGCGACACGGCGTCGGCGCTGGCACGCGCGTTCGAGCTCGCCGACACCGCGCGGCAGATCGACCCCGACATCCCCGAGGTGTACTGGGCGCTCGGCTTCGTCAACGTGCAGAGCCGGCGGCACGAGGAAGCATTGCAGGACCTGCGGCGAGCGATCGACCTGAGCCGGTCGTACGCCGATGCGTACGCGTTCATGGGCGGCATCTACACGTACATCGGGCAGGCGGCGGAGACGGTTCCGCTGCTGCGCACGGCGTTGCGGCTCAATCCGGACGGCGGTTACCTGTACTTCCTGATCCTGGGCCGCGCCTACCTGTTCGGCAACGACGCCGAGCAGGCTTTGATCAACCTGCGCGAGGCCGCGGCGCGCAATCCGATCGACCTGGAGACGCGGCTGTTTCTCGCTGCCGCGCTGGTCGCGGCCGGCGACCGCGCGGCGGCTCAGTGGCAAGCCGTCGAAGTCGGTGCGATCGCCCCCCACTATTCGCGGGACGCCTGGCTGCGGACCTACCCGCTGCGGGATGCGCGTTATCGGGAACGGCTCGTTCGGCTGCTCGCGCAGGCCGGGCTGTAGCGACCGCGACCGCGGTGCCCGCAATCGATTTCAGTGGGCCTCGTCCCAGTTGGCGCCGACGCCGACTTCGGCCACCAAAGGCACCTTGAGCCGCGCCACGCCACACATCAGTTTCGGCACTTCGGTGCGCACGCGCTCGAGCTCGTCCTCCGGCGCCTCGAAGACCAGCTCGTCGTGCACCTGCATGATCAGCTTCGTGCGCAGGCTCTCCGCGCGCAGCCAGCGCGCGACCGCGATCATCGCCATCTTGATCAGATCGGCCGCGGTGCCCTGCATCGGCGCGTTGATCGCCGCGCGCTCGGCGGCGGCGCGGCGCGGGCCGTTCGGCGAGTTGATCTCCGGCAGCCACAGGCGCCGGCCGAACACGGTTTCGACGTAGCCCTGCCGCTTGGCCAGTTCGCGCGTGCGCTCCATGTACTTGGCCACGCCCGGATAACGGGTGAAATAGCGCTCGATGAAGTTGCTCGCCACGTTCTTCTCGATGCCGAGGTTGGCCGCCAGCCCGAACGCGCTCATGCCGTAGATCAGGCCGAAGTTGATGACCTTCGCGTAGCGCCTCTGTTCGGCGCTCACCTCGCCGACGGGCACGCCGAACACCTCGGCCGCGGTGGCACGGTGGATGTCCGCGCCGGCGGCGAAGGCCGTTAGCAATCCCTCGTCGCCGGAGATGTGCGCCATGATGCGCAGCTCGATTTGCGAATAGTCGGCCGACACGATGCGACTGCCCGGTGGCGCGACGAACGCTTCGCGGATGCGCCGCCCTTCGGGCGTGCGGATCGGGATGTTCTGCAGATTCGGATCGCTCGACGACAGCCGCCCGGTGATCGCCACCGCCTGGCCGTACGTGGTATGCACGCGGCCGGTCGCCGGGTTGATCGACGCCGGCAGCTTGTCGCAGTAGGTGGACTTGAGCTTGGCGAGCGCGCGGTACTCGAGCAGCGCCTTTGGCAGCGGGTAGTCGAGCGCGAGTCTTTCCAGCACGTCCTCGTCGGTGGACGGCGCGCCGCCCGCGGTTTTCTTCAGCGCCGGCAGCTTTAGCTTGCCGAACAGGATTTCGCCGATCTGTTTCGGCGAGCCGAGGTTGAACGGCTGCCCGGCCAGTTCGTACGCCTTGGCCTCCAGTTCGGCCATGCGCTGCGCCAGCTCGGCCGACTGCCGCGCCAGCCGCTCGCGGTCGATCAGCACGCCGGTGCGTTCCATCTCGAACAGGATCCGCGAGACGGGAATTTCGAGGTCGGCATAGATGAAGCGCAGCTTGTCGTCCTGCTCGATGCGCGGCGCGAGCGTGCGGTGCAGCGCCAGCGTCACCTCGGCGTCCTCGGCCGCGTACGCGGTGGCGCGCGCAAGCTCCACCTCGTCGAAGCCGATCTGGCTTGCGCCCTTGCCGCACACCTCCTCGTAGGTCAGCGTCTTGCGGCCGAGATGGCGCTGCGCCAGGTCGTCCAGGTCGTGCCGGCGGTGCGCTTCCAGCACATAGCTTTGCAGCAGCGTGTCGTGCGCGATGCCGGCGAGCGCGATGCCGTGGTTGGCGAACACGTGCGCGTCGTACTTCAGGTGCTGGCCCACCTTCTTGTGCCGCTCGCTTTCGAGCCACGGCTTGAGCCGCGCCAGCGTCGCCTCCAGCGGCAACTGCTGCGGGGCGCCGGCGTAGCGGTGCGCGAGCGGGATGTAGCAGGCGGACAGCGGCTCCACCGCCAGCGCGATGCCGACCAGTCGCGCCGCCATCGGATCGAGCGCCGTGGTCTCGGTGTCGATGCAGGTGAGCTCGGCGGCGTGGATCCGGCGCAGCCAGTCGTCGAGTTGCGCTTCGGTGAGCACCGTTTCGTAGTGCACTTGCGCCGGCGCGCTGTGCGGTGCCGGCGGG
>DATLZG010000166.1:0-7505 GCA_035574095.1 Burkholderiaceae bacterium
CCGGCTGCCGGCGGGCATGCCGGGCAACCGGCTGGCGATCATCACCAACGGCGGCGGCCCCGGGGTGCTGGCGGCCGACGCCGCCGCCGACGCGGAGGTGGCGCTGGCCACGCTTTCGCCTGTCACATTGCAGCAACTGAACGAGACCTTGCCGCCGACCTGGTCGCACGCGAATCCGGTGGACATCATCGGCGACGCCGACAGCGCGCGCTTCGCGCAGGCATTGCGGATCCTGCTCGAAGACCAGCACAACGACGGCGTGCTGGTGTTGTTCTGCCCGACGATCAAACTGGACGCGGAGGAAACGGCGCGCGCGCTGTTGGAGGTGGCACGCGGCACCGACAAGCCGGTGGTCAGCGTCTGGCTCGGCGAGCACGAAGCCGGGCGCGGCGGCGCCGTGTTCAAGGCGGCCGGGCTGCCGGCGCTGACCAGCCCCGAGCGCGGCGTCGAATCGTTCTCGTACTTGGCGCGCTTCGTGCGCCACCGCCAGTTGCGGCTGCAGGTGCCGCCGCCGCACGTCGACGAGTTCGAGCTGGACGTGAGCGGCGCGCGACGCATCGTCGAACGCGCGCTGACGGCCGGTCGCGCGTTGCTCGACGAACAGGAATCCAAGCAGCTACTCGACTGCTTCGGCATCGCCACCGTGCCGACGCGGCTGGCGACCAGCGCCGAGCAGGCCGCGCGCGATGCGCAGGACATCGGATTCCCGGTGGTCGTCAAGGTGGTCGCCGCCGGCGTCACGCACAAGAGCGAAGTCGGCGGCGTGCTGCTCGATGTGCGCAGCGCGGAGGAAGTGGCACGCGCGTTCGAGACGATCCGCGCCAACGTCGCCGCGCTCGCACCGGCGGCGCGCTTCATCGGCGTGCGCGTGCAGCCGATGATCCGCCGCCCGCACGGCCGCGAGCTGATCGTCGGCATCGCGCGCGACGCCACGTTCGGACCGGTGATCTCGTTCGGCATGGGGGGCATCGCGGTCGAGGTGCTGCGCGATTCGGCGGTGGCGCTGCCGCCGCTGAACCGCTTTCTCGCGCTGGAGCTGATCTCGCGCACGCGCGTGGCGAAGATGCTCGACGCGTTCCGCGGCTTGCCGGCGGTGGACCTGGACGCCTTGCTCGGCGTACTGCTGAAGGTGTCGGAGCTGGCGTGCGAGCTGCCGTGCATCGCCGAGCTGGACATCAACCCGCTGCTGGTCGACGAGCACGGCGTCATCGCGCTCGACGCGCGGGTCGTGCTCGGCGACGGGCCGCTCGTGCCCGACGCGCGCTATTCGCATCTGGCGATCCATCCGTATCCGAAGCATCTGGTACGCGCGACACGCCTGCGCACCGGCGAGGCCGTGCTGTTGCGGCCGATCCGTCCGCAGGACGCCGAAGCCGAAAAGCGCTTCGTGGCGCGGCTGTCGCAAAGGACTGTCTATCTGCGCCTGCACGCGCCGCTGCGCGAGCTGTCGCTGGAGCGGCTCGTGCGCTACACGCAGATCGATTACGACCGCGAGATGGCGTTCGTCGCGGTCGACAAACGCGACGGGGAAGGCGACGCCGATGGCGAGGGCGAGGAGATCCGCGGCATCGCCCGCTATACGCGCAATCCGGACGGCAACAGCTGCGAGTTCGGCATCGTGGTCGAGGATGCCTGGCAGGGGCGCGGGCTGGGCAGCGCGCTGATGAGCACGCTGGAAGCATGCGCGCGCGAGCGCGGCCTGCTCGAGATCGTCGGTTACGTACTGGCAGAAAACGAAGACATGGCGCGCCTGTTGACCGCCCGCGGCTACGAGGCCCGCCGCGACGAGGATCCGACCGTGATCCAGTACGTCAAACGTCTGCAGCCGCATCCGAACGCGGCGGCCACGCCACCGGGCCCGCTGCGCAGCGGCGCCGGCGGAAAGGTCTGAGTTGGAGGACGTCGATTGCGTCGTCGTCGGCGCCGGCGCGATCGGGCTGGCGATCGCGCGTGCGCTGGCGCGCGCCGGACGCGAGGTGCTGGTGCTGGAGCGTGCGCACGCGATCGGCACCGAAACCAGTTCGCGCAACAGCGAGGTGATCCACGCCGGCATCTACTACCCCGCGCAACTCGCCAAGGCGCGCTGGTGCGTGGCCGGCAAAGAGATGCTTTATCGCTTCTGCGCCGAGTACGGTGTGCCGCACCGCCGCTGCGGCAAGCTGATCGTCGCCACCGACGCCGCGCAACTGCCGCAGTTGGAGAAGCTGCGCCGGCAGGCCGCGGCCAACGGCGTCACCGACCTCGAGTTTCTGGACCCCGCGCAAGTGCGCGCGCTCGAGCCGGAGGTGCGCTGCGTGCGCGCGTTGTGGTCGCCTTCGAGCGGCATCATCGACAGCCACGCCTACATGCTGGCGCTGCAGGGCGATGCCGAGCGGCACGGGGCGACGATCGCCTTCGCCACCCCGGTGGTCGGCGGCGCGGTGCGCGGCGCGTACATCGAGCTGCATACCGGCGGCGCGGCGCCGTTCGCACTGCGCGCGCGCACGGTCGTCAACAGCGCGGGGCTGGGCGCGCAAGAGTTGGCGCGCGCGATCGCCGGCGTGCCGGCGGCCACCATCCCGCCGCTGTACCTCGCGAAGGGCAACTATTACGTGTTGACCGGCGCCAATCCGTTCACGCGGCTGGTGTATCCGCTGCCGGAGCCGGGCGGCCTGGGCGTGCACGTCACGATCGACCTCGGCGGGCAGGCGCGCTTCGGCCCCGACGTCGAATGGGTGGAGGCCATCGATTACACCGTCGATCCGCGCCGCGCCGACGGGTTTTACGCCGCCGTGCGCCGCTACTGGCCGGGCTTGGCGGACGGCGCACTGGCGCCCGGCTACGCGGGCATCCGGCCGAAGATCGAAAAGCCCGGCGGCTCGAGCACCGACTTTTGGGTGCAGGGGCCGCGCGAACACGGCGTCGCGGGGCTCGTGAATCTCTTCGGCATCGAGTCGCCGGGCCTGACCGCTTCGCTCGCGATCGCGGAGCATGTCGTGGCGTTGACCTGACCGTTCTCCGCTGTCATCCCGAGCGCGCCGCGCGCGAGCGACCTCCAGCGTTGCAACGTTTGAGTTTCCTCGTCCCGCTGCGCCGGACTCGGAGTGACAAGGACGGCCAACGGATCGCGGACAACGGACAACCCGCTCACTACAATCCGCTCGACTCCAAGGGACCTCGATGCGCCGCCTGCTGCTCGCGTTCGCCGCTTTGCTGCTGCTTTCACCGGCGTTCGCGCAGACCGAAGCGCAGCCGGCGAAACGCGGCTTTTTCTGGGAGGCGCACAAGGGCGCGCACAGGGTGTATCTGCTCGGCACGATTCACGTCGGCCGGGCGGAGTTCTATCCGCCGCACCCGGACTATCTGCGGTGGTTCGACGAGGCCGCCGTGATCGTGGTCGAGGCGAACGTATTCGACGCCAAGCGCGTGGCCGAGGCGATCCAGAAGACGGCGCTCTATCCGGACGGCGATCCGGGGCTCGGCAAGCGCCTCAACGAGCGGCAGAAGGAGCGCGTGACGGCGCTCGTCAACCGCTTCGGGCTCGACCCGGTGCGCATCTGGCGCATGAAACCCTGGATGGCTGCCAACACGTTCATCATCCTGCAGGCCGCCAGCCTCGGTTTCAATCCGGCCTACGCGACCGAGGCGTTCCTGTTCCAGTACGCGAGCGCGCATGGCAAGCCGCTCGCGGAGATCGAATCGATCGACGCGCAACTGGCGATCTTCGAGCGCGTCGATACCGCGACCCAGGTCGCGTACCTCGAGCAGGCGCTAACGGGCATCGAAACGGGCGACGCCGAGCGCGAAGTACGGCGCATCGTCACCGCGTGGGAGAAGCGCGATGCCGCCGAGGCCGAACGGCTGATCGGCGAGATCCGCAAGGCGGACACGCCCGGTGAACGCTTCGTCGCCGAACGGCTGTTCGATGCCCGCCACGCGCAGATGGTGGATGCGATCGACCGCTACGCGGCGAGCGGCAAGCTGCACCTGGTCGCGGTGGGCGCGCTGCATTACTTCGGCCCGAACGGGCTGCTCCAACTGCTGCGCGCGCGCGGCTATGCGGTGACGGCGGTGCCGTGAGCGGCGCCGGTCGTGCGTCGGCCGCGGTCAAGGCCAGAACAGGTAGGCGTCCATCGCCAGCACCGCGCTGTCCACACCGGCGTCGAGCCGTTCGGCGCGTGCGTTTTCGCCGGCGGCGCCGAGCGCGACGAACAGCGGCAAGAAGTGTTCGTTGGTCGGATGCGCACGGCGCGCATGCGGCGCCAGCTCGTCCCAGCGCACCAACGCCGCGCGGTCGTTCGCGGCCAGCCGCGCATCGACCCAGCGGCGGAACTCCTCGACGTATGGCAACGCGCCGCTTTCGACGATCGCGCGGCGGCCTTGCTGGCTGCGCAGCCACTCGCCGAGGTTGTGCGTCATGTGGCCGGAGCCGACGATCAGCACGCCTTCCCGCGCCAGCGGCGCGAGCGCGGCTCCCAATCGCAGATGATGCGCTGCGCCCAGCGCGGGCTGCAGTGAGATCTGCGCCACCGGTACATCGGCCTGCGGAAACATATGCAGCAACGGCACCCATGCGCCGTGATCCAGCCCACGGCAGCCGTTGGCGGTGGCGACGAAGCCGGCATCCTTCAGCAACGCGAGCGCGCGCCGCGCCGCCTCCGGCGCGCCGGGTGCCGGGTACTTGATCCGATACAACTCGCGCGGAAAGCCGCCGAAATCGTGGATCGTCTCCGGCCGGGTCGCGCTGGCCACCATCGGCAGCTCGGTCTCCCAATGCGCGGATGCGACCAGGATCGCCCGCGGCCGGGGCAGCCGCTGCACCACCTCGGCCCACACCTGACCGGCACGCCCCGCATGCAGCGCGTGCATCGGCGAGCCGTGCGACAGAAAGAGGGTCGGGGGCATGGGGCCGAGAGGAGGAGTCGGCAGTTGGCGTCTGGAGTCGGGAGTCGGGAGCAACTCGGTACTCCCGACTCCGGCAGCCCGTACTACTTCGCCAGCCCCTCGGCCTTCAGCGCCTCGCGCACCGCGGGGCGTGCAGCGACGCGCGCGTGATACTGCGCGAGCACCGGCCACTTGGCGAGATCGAGGCCGACGTAGCCGCACCAGTTCAGCACGGTGAACAGGTACGCGTCGGCGACCGAGAAGTCGTTACCCAGCAGGTACTGCTTGCCCGCCAGTTGCTTGCTCAGCCAGTCGAAGCGGTTGGCGAGGCGTTCGCGCTGCGCCTCCTTCGTTGCATCCGGTGTGTTGGGCGCGAACAGCGGCGAGAACTGCTTGTGCAGTTCGGTGCTGATGAAGTTCAGCCACTCCTGCAGGCGATAGCGTTCCAGCGTGCCGTTCGGCGGCGCCAGCCGGGCTTCCGGCTTGCGGTCGGCGAGGTACTGCACGATGGCCGGGCCTTCGGTCAAGACCTGGCCGTCGTCCAGTTCCAGCGCCGGCACATAGCCTTTGCCGTTGATCGTCAGATAGTCGGCTCCGTCGGCCGTGCGTTTGCTCTTCAGATCCACCTTGACCGGCGTGAACGGCAAGCCCAGTTCGCGCAGCACGATGTGCGGCGACAGCGAACAGGCGCCGGGCGAGTAATACAGTTTCATCGGTTCCTCCTTGCGTCGTGGTTACGGCCGACGGCGCGCCGCCGCCGGCCAACATCGTTCAGGCCGTCTGCAGTTTGACCGCGCCGGAAGCGCGCCGGCTCCCGAGCGCATACGCGCCGTCGCCCAGCAGCGCCTGCACGATCGACAGCACGATCAGGTACAGCGGGTACTCCCAACCGCCGTGCGGCGCCGAAAAGACCCAGCCGTTGCCCGCATGCACCCACAGCGCGCCGACCAGAATCGGGGTCAGCGCGAGCGCCACGTAGCGCGAGCCGACACCCAGCACCAGCAGCGCGCCGCCGACGGTTTCGGCGAGCACCGTCGCCCACGCGGTCCAGGCGGGCAAGCCGAGCGATTGGAAGAAATGCACCGTGCCGGCCATGCCGAACGTGCCCACTTTCAGCACGAGCGCGTGGGCCAGGTACATGATGCCGAGGGAGATTCGCAGCACGAACGCCGCGAGCGGTGCGGTTTGCGGATAGAACATGGTCGCCTCTTTCAGTCGTTGATCGGGATGTGCTGGCCAACCGCCGAGCACGCTGCAGCGAACTGTAGAGATGCGCCTTGCCGGGATAAACTGGCCACAACGGAATTGTTTGTTCCGTGAAATGGAATAATCGCAGCCCATGGATCGCTTTGCCGCCCTCGCGGCCTTCGCCGCGGTGGTCGAAGCCGGCAGCTTTGTGCGCGCCGCCGAACGCCTCGGCACATCCACATCGACGCTGTCGCGCCAGATCGCCGAGCTCGAACAGCACCTTGGCGCGCGCCTGCTGAATCGCACGACGCGCAAGTTGTCGCTGACAGAAAGCGGGCAAGCGTTCTACGAGCGCGCGGTGCAGTTGCTGGCCGATCTCGAGGAAGCGGAAGCGATGGTCAGTTCGGCCGCGGCCACGCCGCGCGGCACCGTGCGCCTGACCTGCTCGCATGCGATGGGGGTGCAGCGGGTGGGGCCCGCGATCGCCAGCTTCGTCGCCCGCTACCCGGAAGTGCGGTTCGAGGTCTCGGTGTCCGACCGCATCGTCGATCTGGTCGAGGAGGGCTTCGATCTGGCGTTGCGCATCGGCCAGGTGGGCAGCGAACAACTGGTCGCGCGCCGGCTCGGCACGACGCGCCTGCTCGCGTGCGCGGCGCCGGCCTATCTGAAAGCGCGTGGCACGCCGCGCACGCCGGCCGATCTCGCCGCGCACGCGGCGATCACCTACGCGTACGCGCCGAACCCGCGCCTGTGGCGGCTCACCGACCGGCAGGGCCACACGCACGAGGTGCGCGTCAGCGGACCGCTGCACGCGAACAGCGGCGATTTGGCGGTGGCGGCCGCGATCCGCGGCCTGGGCATCGTGCTGGAGCCGGACTTTCTGGTCGGCGGCGCGCTCGCAGCGGGCCTGCTGGTGCGCGTGTTGCCGGAGTACGAGGGCGTGCCGGCCGACATCTGGGCCGTCTATCCGAGCCGCCGCCACCTGTCGGTCAAGGTGCGGCTGTTCGTCGACCACATCGCCGGCTACTTCGAAACGCCGGCGGCGCCGCGCCGTTACCCGGCCCCCGCGTAGAGCCGCCGCTCTAACGGCGCGATTGACGCCGCCGCCGCGTTCGCGAATAGTACGAACGTTCGTTTTTCTCGCGACCCCGACCGATGCGCCTCGCCGTGCCGTCCGCCCCGCAACGCCGCACCGGCGCGCCGCGCAAAGGCGAGGCCACGCGCGCGGCGATCGTCGACGCGGCGCTGGCGATCGCGCGCCGCGCGGGACTGGAAGGACTGACGATCGGTGGGCTGGCCGACAGCCTCGGCATGAGCAAGAGCGGGGTGTTCGCGCACTTCGGGTCGCGCGAAGAGCTGCAGCTCGCCGTGCTGCAGGAGTACGCCGCCCGTTTCGTCGACGACGTGCTGCGGCCGGCGCTGCGCGAGGCGCGCGGACTGCCGCGCCTGCAGGC
>DATLZG010000167.1:0-5587 GCA_035574095.1 Burkholderiaceae bacterium
GGCCGTAGGCCAAGCTACTGTCCTTCGCGCGCCGCCTAGCGTCCGCCCGCTTCTCGTCGCAACGCGGCCGTCGGGGATTTTGAGATAGGTTCTAGAATCCGCCGGCTTTTTTGTCTTCCTGCGCCGCCGATGCCAACCCTATCGAAACGCGCCGACTCCCTCGGTACCGAAAACGCGTTCGTCGTGCTCGCCGAAGTCAATCGGCTGCAGCGCGCGGGCCGCGACGTCATTTCCTTCTGCATCGGCCAGCCGGATTTCCCGACGCCGGCGCACATCCAGGACGCGGCGATCGAGGCGATTCGCGCCGGCAAACACGGCTACACGCCGTCGGCGGGCATCGACGAACTGCGCGCCGCGGCCGCCGCTTCGATGGGCGGGCTGCGCGGTATCGACATCGCCGTCGACGACGTCGTCGTCGGCGCGGGCGCCAAGCCGTTCATCGCGTACGCGATCGCGTCGGTGACCGATCACGGCGCGGGCGACGAGGTGATCTTCCCGGTCCCGGGGTTCCCGATCTACGAATCGCAAATCGTCGCCAACGGCGCCGTGCCGGTCGCCTTGCCGCTGCGCGAGGCGCGCGGTTTCGCCTTCGATCCGGACGAACTGGCAGCGAAGATCACGCCGCGCACGAAGCTGCTGATTCTGAACTCGCCGCAGAACCCGACCGGCGGCCTGCTGTCGCGCGCCGATCTGCAGGCGATCGCGGCGGTGCTGGACAAACATCCGCAGGTGTGGGTGTATGCGGACGAGATTTACAGCCGCCTCGTCTACGACGGCGAGTTCGTTTCGATTGCGAGCCTGCCCGGAATGCTGGAACGGACGATCATTTCCGACGGGGCGTCGAAGACTTACGCGATGACCGGCTGGCGTATCGGGTTCGCCGCGAACCGGCGGCTGGCGCCGGTTTTCACGCGCTGGATCACGAATACCGAGTCGTGCGCCAGCCAGATCAGTCAGTGGGCGGCCGTGGCGGCGCTGACCGGACCGCAGGACGATGCGGAGCGGATGCGGCAGCGCTTCCACGCGCGGCGCGATCTGATCGTGCGGCTGCTCAACGAAGTGCCGGGCTTTCGCTGCGCCACGCCGGGCGGCGCGTTTTACGCTTGGCCGAACGTGACCGAAGCCTGTGCGCTGATCGGCGCCGCCGACTCCGAGGAGCTGCGTCGGCGGCTGCTGCACGAGGCCGGAGTGGCGGTGCTGGCCGACATCCACTTCGGACCGCGCGTGGCCGGCGACGGCCAGCACATCCGCTTTTCCTACGCGGCGTCGGAAGCCGCGATCGAAGCCGGTATCGCGCGCATCGCCGATTTCGTCAAGCGCGCCACGCGGCCGCCGCGCAAGTGACGCCGCTCGCGTTCGCAACCGTCGCGCTTGCCGCCGCGCTGACCGCGCCGGCCGCGCACGCGGCGCAACTGGACGCCACGCAGCTCGGGCTGGCGTGGGCGATCCCGTTCGTCGGCATCCTGCTGTCGATCGCGCTGTTCCCGCTGCTTGCGCTGCGCGTCTGGCATCACCATTACGGCAAGATCGCGGCCGGCTGGGCACTGGCGATGCTGGTGCCGTTGGCACTTGCCTACGGCCCCAGCGTGGCCGCCGACCTCGCGTTGCACACGCTGCTGCTGGAGTACCTGCCGTTCATCATCTTCATCGGCACGTTGTACGTGATCGCCGGCGGTATCTATCTGCGCGGCAATCTGCATGGCTCGCCGGCGCTGAACACCGGCATGCTGGCGATCGGCGCCGTCCTCGCCAGCCTGATGGGCACCACCGGCGCCGCGATGCTGCTGATCCGGCCGCTGATCCGCGCCAATGACAACCGGCGCTATCGCGTGCACACGATCGTCTTTTTCATCTTCATCGTCGCCAACGCCGGCGGTTCGCTGACGCCGCTCGGCGATCCGCCGCTGTTCCTCGGTTTCCTGAAGGGCGTGGACTTCTTCTGGACCGTGTCGCACATGTTCTGGCCGATGATGTTCGTCGTCGGCGCGCTGCTGGCCATCTTCTTCGCCCTCGACGTGGTTCTGTACCGGCGCGATCTGGCGCAGGGGCTGAAGCGAGACCCGACGCCCGACGCACCGCTGCGCATCGAGGGGGGCATCAACTTTCTGCTGCTGCTGGCGGTGGTCGGCGTCGTGCTGGTCAGCGGGTTGTGGAAGTCGGGCGTACAGCTCGACGTGCTCGGCCAGCACCTGAGCCTCGAAGGGGTGGTGCGCGACGCCGCGTTCCTGGGGCTGGCGGCCATTTCGCTCGCCGTTACTCCGAGGGCGACGCGCAAGGCCAACGAGTTCGGCTGGGCGCCGATCGCCGAAGTGGCCAAGCTCTTCTTCGGCATTTTCATTACGATGGCGCCGGTGTTGCTGATGCTGAAAGCCGGCGAGGCGGGCGCGTTCGCGCCGCTGGTGCGCCTGGTCACCGACAGCCAGGGGCAGCCGGTCGACAGCGCGTACTTCTGGCTGACCGGGGCGCTGTCGTCGTTCCTCGATAACGCGCCGACTTATCTGGTGTTCTTCAACCTGGCCGGCGGCGACCCCCAGGTGCTGATGACGTCGATGGCATCCACCTTGACTGCGATTTCGGCCGGCGCGGTCTTCATGGGTGCCAACACGTACATCGGCAACGCGCCGAACTTCATGGTCAAGGCGATCGCGGAAGAGCGCGGCATTGCGATGCCGAGCTTTTTCGGCTACATGCTGTGGTCCGGTGCGCTGCTGGTCCCGCTGTTCGTGGCCATGACTTTCATCTTCTTCCGATGAGCGAGACCCGACCCCGCGTCGTCGTGACGCGGCGCATTTTCCCGGAGCTGATCGACGCGCTGCGCGCGCGTTACGACCTGCACGACAACCAGGAGGACGCGGCGCTGGCGCCGCCGGAACTGGCGCGCCGGCTGCGCGACGCCGACGGTGCGCTGATCACCGGCGGCGATCGCATCGATGGCGCGCTGCTGGCGGCATGCCCGCGGCTGAAGGTCGTCAGCAACATCGCGGTCGGCTACAACAACATCGATCTGGCCGCCTGCACCGCGCATGGCGTGGTGGCGACCAACACGCCGGATGTGCTGAACGAAGCGACCGCCGATCACGCCTGGGCGCTGCTGCTGGCGGCCGCGCGCCGCGTCGGCGAGGCGGAGCGCTGGCTGCGCGCCGGCCAGTGGAAGCGGTGGGAGTTCGAAGCGCTGATGGGGGTCGAGCTGTACGGCAAGACGCTGGGCATCATCGGCTTGGGCCGCATCGGGCGCGCGATCGCGCGCCGGGGCACCGGCTTCGCAATGCGCGTCGTCTATCACAACCGGACGCGGCTCGCACCCGAACTGGAAGGCGGTGCCGAGTATCGGACGCTGGAGGCATTGCTGGCGGAGGCGGATCATCTGATCGTCGTCGTGCCGTACTCGCCGGCCACGCATCACCTGATCGGGGCGCGCGAACTGGCCTTGCTGAAGCCGACGGCAGTGCTGGTCAACATCGCGCGCGGCGGCGTGGTCGACGATGCGGCGTTGATCGAAGCGCTGCGTGCACGCCGGCTGTTCGCGGCCGGGCTGGACGTGTTCGAGAACGAGCCGGCGCTGAACCCGGGATTTCTGACCTTGGAGAACGTCGTGTTGACGCCGCACATCGCGTCGAGCACGCGCGAGACGCGCGCGGCGATGGCGCAACTGGCGATCCGGAACCTGGACGACGCGCTGGCCGGCAGGCGCCCGGCAGCGTTGCTCAACCCGGAGGTCTGGGAACGGCGGCGGACCTAGGGCGAGGGGAGTTCCAGATGGCCGACATCAAGATCGTCCGCAAGCACAATCTCGGCGTGGCGCAGGCGAAGAAGATCGCGCAGAAGACGGCGGACGATCTGGCGCAGGAGTACGACCTGAAAAGTGCCTGGGACGGCGACACGCTGCGCTTCTCCCGCACCGGCGTCGAAGGCTCGATGGCGGTGACCCCGACCGAGATCCGCCTCGAAGCCAAGCTCGGGCTGTTGCTGAGCGCCTTCAAGAGCAAGATCGAACAACACATCGAGCACCGGCTGGACGAGCTGCTGTTCGCTGCCAGCGCCGCTGCGACGAAGACCGCGGCGGCGAAGAAAGGCGGCCGCAAGGCCTAGCGCGTCGGCCGTCGGCGAACGGCCCCGGGCTTCTATCCCTTCAATTCTTCGACCAGCGCGATGTAGCGCTGCATCGCCTCTTCGGCCGAAGTTCCCTTCAACTCGTTCCACGCGTCCCACTTGGCGCGGCCGACCATGTCGGAAAACCCGGGGCGCTTGCCGTCGACGTCGCCGCTGGTGGCCTGCTTGTACAGCGCATATAGCTTCAGCAGCGTCGCGTTGTCAGGCCGCTCCGGAAGGTTCTTCGAATCGGCGACGGCTTTCTCGAATTTCGTCTTCAGATCGCTCATGGCTTTCCTCGCGCCGGCGGCGGTGCAGCGAAAGCTATCATAGGTTCGACCGCGAGGAGGAGAGACCATGGCATCTCTGCAGGCGCGCCGCGAACGGGTGTCGCCCGTCGATACCGCTTGGCTGCGCATGGACTCGCCGGGCAATCTGATGATGATCGTCGGCGTGATGAAGCTCGGCGCCGGCTTCGATCTGGCGCGCATGCGGCGCCTCCTCGAAACCCGCTTGCTGTCGTACCGCCGCTTCCGCTGTCGCGTGGTTACCGGCGCCGGCGGCCCATGGTGGGAAGAAGTCGAGGTCGATCTCGACCGCCATCTGGTGCGCGTCGCCTTGCCGGGCGCGGGCGGTAAGGCGGAACTGCAGACGCTGGCCGCACAACTGGCCTCTGAGCCGCTCGATTCCGCGCGGCCGCTGTGGCAGATGCACCTGGTCGAGAACTACGAGGGCGGTACAGCGCTGATCACGCGCATCCATCATTGCATCGCCGACGGCATCGCGCTGATCGGCGTGCTGCTGTCGCTGACCAGCCGCAGCGCGACCGACGACGGTGCGCCGGTCCGCCGGGACGAACCGCGCGCGACCGATCGACACGCGCCACCCTGGGATGCCTGGTTGCGGCCTCTGACCGAGGCGGCGGTGAAAGCGATCGACGCCGGCGGCGACATCGCACAACGCGCGCTGCGCGCGTACGGGCGCGTGCTCGACGACCCGGAGCTGGCGGGCCGGGCGGCGGTCGGCGCGACCGAGGCGGCGCTGCAGCTCGCGAAGGACGCGGCGGCGCTGGCGCTGATGCCGAACGATGCGCAGACCAGTCTGAAGGGCAAGCCAAGCGGCGCCAAGGCCGTCGCCTGGTGCGAGCCGCTCGCGCTCGACGACGTCAAAGCGGTCGGCAAGGCGCTCGGCTGCTCGGTCAACGACGTGCTGCTGTCGTGCGCGGCTGGTGCGATCGGCGGCTATTTGCGCAGCCGCGGCGAACGCATCGACGGCGCCGAGCTGCGCGCGATGGTGCCGGTGAACCTGCGCCGCGAGGGGGATGTGCAGGCGCTCGGCAACAAGTTCGGGCTCGTTCCGGTGCTGCTGCCGATCGGCATCGAGCATCCGGTCGTGCGGGTGCTCGAAGTGCGGCGGCGCATGGCCGAGTTGAAAGGCGGCTACATGCCGCTGCTGGCGATGGCGATCCTCGGCTTCGTCGGACTGGTGCCGCGCGCGG
>DATLZG010000168.1:0-4559 GCA_035574095.1 Burkholderiaceae bacterium
CGTTCGCGGTCCAGCTCGGCGGCGATTTCGAGCGCATCCGGATTGGTTTCGATCACCGCGTTCAATCGCGGCCCGTGGCGATCGATCCGCTCGATGCGCCGCAGGTACGCGGCCGCAAGCGCCCGCGCGGAAAGCCGGCCCGCTTCCATGCGCCGACGCAGCGCGTCCGCGCCGGCTTCGAGATAGGCAAAGCGCGCGGTCGCGCGGGCCGTTCGGGTCGTCATCGCCAGGGCGAGCGCGGCAACGGCCACGAAGTCGCGGCGCCGCACGGCCGCGCGCCGCTACCCAAGCGCCTTGACCATGTCTTCGACGACTTTCTTCGCGTCGCCGAACACCATCATCGTCTTGTCCATGTAAAAGAGTTCGTTGTCCAACCCCGCGTAGCCGGCCGCCATCGAGCGCTTGTTGACGATGACCTGGCGCGCCTTGTAGGCCTCCAGAATCGGCATGCCGGCTATCGGCGACTTCGGATCCTTGGCCGCCGGGTTGACCACATCGTTCGCGCCCAGCACCAGCACGACGTCGGTGTCGGCGAAGTCCGGGTTGATGTCCTCCATCTCGAACACCTGGTCGTAGGGCACCTCGGCTTCGGCCAGCAGCACGTTCATGTGCCCCGGCATGCGGCCGGCGACCGGGTGGATCGCATAGCGCACCTTGACGCCGCGCTCGATCAGCTTGTCGGTCAGCTCTTTCAGCGGGTGCTGCGCGCGCGCCACCGCCAGCCCGTAGCCGGGCACCACGATCACGCTTTCGGCGTTGGCCAGCAGAAAAGCCGCGTCGTCGGGCGAACCGCTCTTGACCGGGCGCTGCTGCTGGGCGCCCGCTGCCGCGCCGGCCTCGGCGCCGAAGCCGCCCAGGATCACGTTGAAGAACGAGCGGTTCATCGCCTTGCACATGATGTAGGAAAGGATCGCGCCGGAGCTGCCCACCAGCGACCCGGCGATGATCAGCATCGAGTTGTTCAGCGAAAAGCCGATGCCGGCCGCCGCCCAGCCGGAGTAGCTGTTCAGCATCGACACCACCACCGGCATGTCGGCGCCGCCGATCGGGATGATGATCAGTACGCCGAGCGCGAAGGCGATCGCCAGCATGATCCAGAACGGTGCCCACGCCTGCGTGGCGACGAACCACAGACCAAAAGCGATCATCGCGATCGCCAGCACCAGGTTCAGCAGGTGCTGGCCGGAGAACACCACCGGCGCGCTGCGAAACACGCGCAGCTTGTATTTGCCGGACAGCTTGCCGAAGGCGATCACCGAGCCGGAGAACGTGATCGCGCCGACGAAGGCGCCGATGAACAGTTCGACCCGGTTGCCGAGCGGAATCGGCCCGCCTTTCTCGACGATGTTGAACGCCCAGGGCTCGGCCACCGCGGCGATGGCGATGAACACCGCCGCCAGGCCGATCATGCTGTGCATGAATGCCACCATCTCCGGCATCTTGGTCATCTCCACCGTGCGGGCGATGTAGGTGCCGACGGCGCCGCCGACCACCAGGCCGAGCAGGATCCAGCCCAGCCCGACCGCCAGGATCTGCGGCGCCAGCTTGTGGATCAGCGCCACCGTAGTGAAGATGGCAATCGCCATGCCGACCATGCCGAACGCATTGCCGGCACGCGAGGTCGTCGGGTGCGACAGGCCTTTCAACGCCTGGATGAAGCACACCGAGGCGACCAGGTACAGCAGAACGACGACGTTCAGGCTCATCGACAGGACTCCTCAGTGCTTCTTGTCGCCGCCGGCGCGCGGCTCTTTCTTCTTGAACATTTCCAGCATGCGGCGCGTGACCAGGAAGCCGCCGAACACGTTGACCGCCGCCAGCGCCACCGCCAGCACGCCCATCGCCTTGCCGAGCCCCGTTTCGGTCAAGGCCGCCGCCAACATCGCGCCGACGATCACGATCGCGGAGATGGCGTTGGTCACGCTCATCAGCGGCGTATGCAGCGCCGGCGTGACGTTCCACACCACGTGGTAGCCGACGTAGATGGCGAGCACGAAGATGATCAGGTTCCAGACGATCGGGCTGATGGCTTCCATGGTGCGGGTTCTCCGGAATCGGAAATCGGCCTGTCGTTGCGAGCCATGCGAGTCGTCTCGGCCCTGCGGACGGCGGAGATTCCTCGCCTGCGGCGCGCAATGACGAAACAGTCTTACCCTTTGCGCACGATTTCGCCGTTCATGCACATCAGGCACGCAGCGACGATGTCGTCCTCGCGATTGACGACGAAATTGCCGTCCTTGTCGAACAGGAGCTTCAGAAAGTCGAGCACGTTGCGCGCGTACAGCGCCGAGGCATCCGCCGGCACGGTGGCCGGCAGGTTCGGAATGCCGATGATGTGCACGCCGTGCTTGACGACCGTCTTGCCGAGCTCGGACAGCGCGCAGTTGCCGCCCTGCTCGACCGCCATATCCAGAATCACCGAGCCCGGTTTCATCGATTTGACCATCTCTTCGGTGACCAGCACCGGCGCCTTGCGACCCGGGATCAGCGCGGTGGTGATCACGATGTCGGCCGCCGCGATGCGCTTGGCGACCTCGGCCGCCTGCCGCTTCATCCAGCTTTCCGGCATCGGCCGCGCGTAACCGCCCACGCCTTGCGCGATCTCGCGTTCCTCGTCGGTCTCGTACGGCACGTCGATGAACTTCGCGCCCAGCGATTCGACCTGCTCCTTGACCGCGGGCCGCACATCGGAGGCTTCGATCACCGCGCCCAGCCGCTTGGCGGTGGCGATCGCCTGCAGCCCCGCCACGCCGGCGCCGAGCACCACGACGCGCGCCGCCTTCAGCGTGCCGGCCGCCGTCATCAGCATCGGCATGATGCGCGGGTAGGTGTTCGCCGCCAGCAGCACCGCCTTGTAGCCGGCGATGTTCGCCTGCGAAGACAGGACGTCCATGCTCTGCGCACGCGTGGTGCGCGGTGCGGCCTCGAGCGCGAATGCGGTCAGCCCCGCGGCATTCAGCGTTGCGATGCCGGCGCTGTTGAACGGCTCCAGCATGCCGACCAGCACCGCGCCCTTCTTCATCAGCGCCACCTCGTCGTTGGTCGGCAGCCTGACCTTCAGGACCATATCGGCGCCGAACGCGTCGGCGGCCGACCCGATGGTCGCGCCAGCCGCCTGATACACCTCGTTCGTTTGGCCGGCCGCCACGCCTGCGCCCGACTGCACGACGACCGAGTGTTTGGCGGCGACCAGCTTCTTGACCGTCTCCGCCGTCGCCGCGACTCGCGTTTCCCCCGGCCGCGTTTCGAGCGGCACCCCGATGCGCATTGGATTCCCCCGCTGAGATTTCTTGTGCTTGGTTCGGCTCCGTAGAATTTACCCCAGCAGCGGAACTTAGGGCGCACAAAGTGGCGAAGCGGCGCGTGGTGGTCGGGCTCTCGGGCGGCGTCGATTCGTCGGTCGCCGCTTATCTGCTGAAGCAGCAGGGCTACGAAGTCGTCGGCCTGTTCATGAAGAACTGGGAGGACGACGACGATGACGAGTACTGCTCGACGCGCCAGGACTGGCTGGACGCCGCTGCGGCGGCGGACGTGATCGGCATCGACCTGGAGGCGGTGAACTTCGCCGCCGAATACAAGGACCGCGTGTTCGCCGAATTCCTGCGCGAGTACGCCGCCGGACGCACGCCGAACCCGGACGTGCTGTGCAACGCCGAGATCAAGTTCAAGGCGTTTCTCGATCATGCGCTGCGGCTCGGCGCCGGGCACATCGCCACCGGTCATTACGCGCGCGTGCGGCGGACGTCGCACGGATTCGAGCTGTTGCGCGGCGTGGACGAGTCCAAAGACCAGAGCTACTTCCTGCACCGCCTGAACCAGGCGCAACTGGCGCGCACGCTGTTTCCGGTCGGTCACCTGCGCAAGACCGAGGTGCGCGCGATCGCGCGCGAGATCGGCCTGCCGAACGCCGCCAAGCGCGATTCGACCGGCATCTGCTTCATCGGCGAACGGCCGTTCCGCGAGTTCCTCAATCGCTATCTGCCGCTCGCCCCCGGCCCGATCAAAAACGAGCGCGGCGAGACCATCGGCGAGCACGTGGGGCTAGCGTTTTACACGCTCGGCCAGCGCAAGGGCATCGGTGTGGGCGGCACCAAAGGCGGCAGCGGCGCGCCGTGGTTCGTCGCGCGCAAGGACATGGCGACCAACACGCTGTGGGTCGTGCAGGGGCACGACCATCCGTGGCTGCTGTCGGAGCGGCTTGTCGCCACCGACGCCGCCTGGGTGAGCGGCGAACCCCCCGCGGTGGGCACACGCTTGACCGCCAAGACGCGCTATCGCCAGGCCGATGCCGCGTGCACGGTCGTGGGCGTCGAGGGTGGCACGTTCGAGCTCGCCTTCGACGAGCCGCAATGGGCGGTCACACCCGGACAGTCCGCCGTGCTCTACCAAGGAGAAGTGAGTCTGGGGGGCGGAATGATCGCGTCGTCGTCGGTGTCTAGACTGCAACGCAGCCTGGCCGCCGCACGGGGAGAGTCATGAGAAGCCGCCTCGCATCGCTCACCGCCTGTTCGCTGATCGCCGCGTTGCCGCTGGCTTCTTGCAGCGACAGCAGCGACGCG
>DATLZG010000169.1:0-4252 GCA_035574095.1 Burkholderiaceae bacterium
CTGAACATGTCCGACGAAGTGTCGGCAACGAGCGGTACGTCGCCGACCGCGGGCTCGTGCTTCCACTGTGTGCCGAAGAGTGTGTTGTTGCTGGTGAAGTGGACGTAGGCCGCGTTCGGTGTGAGGCGAAGCTCGTCCTGCCGCGGAATGCGCGAGAAGTTCTCAGCCTCCGTCGATGCGGCGACGTTGACTGCTCCCACGCGTTGCGCCTCTTTGAGCGCCTTCTGTGCCCAGCCGCCCGTGACGATGTAGTCGGCCGTCGTGCCGGGCGTCAACAGGTTCATCGGCACCATCGAGAACTGCAGCGAGGCGCCGCCCTGCAGGAACAGCACCTTGTGCGACGCCGGCACCTTGCCAAGCGCGCGCACGTCGGCCTCGGTTTGCGCGAGGACCGATTCGAAGGTCTTCGAGCGGTGGCTGATCTCCAGAATCGACATCCCGACGCCGGGGAGCGACACGAGATCGCGCTGCGCTTCCTCCAGCACTGGCAGCGGAAGCACCGCAGGACCAGCCGAAAAGTTGTAGACGCGCTGAACGGTGGTGGCCATAGTCTCTATAGTTTCACAACCTGCAGGTCGAGCACGTGGCTGTTGCCCGACCGAATGGCGGTGAGCGTGTCCTCCGCCGGCGGTCCATCGAGGTTGATGCGCGCGACGGCCGCGTGCGCTCCTTCGAAAATGATGTTCTCCGTCTCCTGGACATTGAGGTTGGCGGCGCGCAGCCGATCGAACACGTGCGCGAGCACGCCGGGCTGGTCGAGGTGGCGAACGACCAGCATGTGCGTGGCCGGTGTCTTCCTGGCGAGATTGACGACATTGGGGACACGGCCGGTCTCGACGAAGCTGCGGACGATGCGGACGGTTTCGGCGGCGATGGCCTCCTGCGCCTGATCGGTGGACGCGCCGATGTGGTGTGTACCGATCACATTGGGCAGCGACAGCAGCGGGTGGTGAAACAGCGCCTCGCCGGCGCCAGGCTCGCCGGGGAACACGTCGAGAGCGACACGCAGGTCTTTTTCGGCGATCGCTTTCGCGAGCGCGTCGTAATCCATCACCTCGGCGCGTGCGGTGTTGACGAGCATCGCGCCCTGCCGCGCGTGACGCAGCACGTCGGCATCGACGAACCGGCGCGTGTCTTTGGTGAGCGCGAGGTGGATGCTGATGATCTCGGCGTGCGCGACGACCTTTTCCGCACTCCCCAGAATCTCGATGCCCCAGCGCTTCATGGCGTCGCGCCGTGCCTCGGAGTCGGCGGTAAAGCGGCGGCTCCATACGAGCACGCGCATGCCAAATGCACGCGCGCGCAGCGCGACCTCCTGCGCGATGTTGCCAAAGCCGATGAGTCCGAGCGTGCGCCCGAACAGGCCGCGTGCCTTCGAGAACTCCTTCTTGTTCCAGTGCCCGCGCCGAAGCTCCGTCACGTTGTCGGCGACGCGCCGATCGAGCGCGAGCATGAGCGCGAAGGTGAGCTCCGCAACGGCAACAGCGTTTTTCCCGGGGCAGTTCGACACGTAAATGCCCCGGCGTGAGGCCGCGGCCACATCGATGGTGTGTAAGCGTTCGACCAAGACCGTCTTGAATCCGATGCTTTGATACTCCACGCTGTGGCCGGAGGTGTGGAGTGACGCGTGATCTGAGTCGGCGCAAGATGGTGGCGTTGGTGCGCCAATGGGAGGAGAGTACCGAGACGCGCGCGGTGTTTGCGCGCCGCCATGGTCTGACGTTGGCGACGTTCGACTACTGGAAGCGTCGGGCACGGCGAGAAGCGTCGAGCACCGCTGCGGCGACATTCGCGCCCGTCAGCCTGGTCACTGAGCCTCCCACCGAGGCGGACTCGAGCATCGACGTGGTGCTTGCGAGCGGCGAGCGTCTGACGGTTCGTGCGGGCGCCTCCGTCGATCTGTTGCGCACCATCCTGGTCGCCCTGCGCACGTGCTGACGATTTCGCCGGCGGTGCGGATCTACGTTGCCACCGGCGCCACGGATCTGCGACGCTCGATTGATGGCCTCGCGGCGCTCGTGCGCGAGCGCTTTGATCTCGATCCACTCGCGGGGCATCTGTTTCTCTTTCGCAATCGGCGCGGTGACCGCGTGAAGATCCTGGCCTGGGATCAGTCGGGCTTCTGGGTCTTCTACAAACGCCTGGAGCGGGGGACGTTTGCGTGGCCCGCGGAGACCGATGGTGCGCCGGTGACGTTGCGGAGCGGTGATCTGTTGTTACTGCTCTCGGGCGTCGATCTCGCGCACACGCGTCGCCGCCGGTGGTATGAGCGCGTCGCGTGACCCACCAGATGTGGTGATCACGTAAGCAGCGCCACCGCGCGCGTCGTAAGATGCCACAGTGAGCGAGCCGACGCACACGCGCGCCACCGAAGTCGAGGATCTCTCGACGGCGCGCGCCCTCATCGCCACCCTCCAAGACCAGCTCACGAAGATCCAACGCGAGAACGCGGCGCTGCGCCATCAGCTCGACGTGCTGTGCCAACGCTTGTTTGGGAAGAAGTCTGAGCGCGTCGATGCGCGGCAGCTGCAGCTTGCCCTCGAGCAGCTCGCCAACGAACCCGGCGCCGTGACCGAGCCGATTGAGATGGACTCGGGCGACACGCCCGTGCGCGGCCACACGCGTCGGCGGCCGACGGGTCGCCGTCCGCTGCCGGCGCATCTGCCGCGACAGCGGGTCGAGATCGACGTGCCGGACAGCGAGAAGCACTGCGCATGCGGCCACACGAAGACGCGCATCGGCGAAGCGGTGACGGAGAAACTGGACTACCACCCGGCGAGCTTTCTCGTCATTGAAACCGTGCGTGCGAAGTACGCGTGCCCCCACTGTCACGACGGCGTCGTGGAAGCGCCGGCACCGCCGCAAGCGATCGAAAAGTCGCTCGCCAGCGAGGGGTTGCTCGCGCACATCGTCGTGTCGAAGTATGTCGATCACCTCCCGCTGTACCGGCTCGAGCAGATCTTTGCCCGGGAGCGCATTGACCTCTCGCGCACGACCCTCTGCGAGTGGGTCGCCGCCGTCGCGAGCGCCCTGGCGCCCATTGGCGATCAGCTTCGCCGCGAGGTCGTGGCCACCGATTATGTCCAGACAGACGATACGTCGGTGACCGTGCTGGACGATCGCGGCGGCAGCTACAAGGGGCGGCTCTGGACCTATCTCGATCCGATCGGTCGGCAGGTCGTGTTCGACGCCACGCCCACGCACGAACGCGACGGGCCTGAGCGGTTCCTCGCCGACTTCCACGGCAAACTGCAGGCGGACGCCTATCGTGGCTACGACGCGCTCTATGCCAGTGGACGCGTCCTCGAAATCGGATGCTGGGCGCATGCGCGTCGCCGTTTCGTCGAGGCCTTCATGACCGACACGGCGCCGGCACGAATGATTGCGTTCATTCAACAGCTCTATGACGTCGAGCGGAAGGCCGCGGAGCTGACGTCAGAGGCGCGGCAGGCACTCCGCCAGGAACACTCAGTCCCGCTGCTCGCCCAGATTGATGCGGAGCGCGCCCGTCTCGCGGCGATTGTGCTGCCGAAGTCACCCGTCGGCGACGGCCTGCGCTATCTCGCGAACCAGTGGGCCGCCTTGCAGCGATTCGCGGAGGATGGCCGCCTGGCCATTGATAACAATCGCGCCGAGAACCAGCTGCGCATCGTCGCGCTCGGCCGCAAAAATTGGCTCTTTGCGGGCAGCTTCGAGGGTGCCCGCCGCGCGGCGCTCCTCTATTCGCTCGTCCAGAGCTGCAAGCTGGTCGATGTCCCGCCGTTCGTCTACCTGAAAGACGTGCTGCTCCGCGTCGCGACACATCCGCAACCACGCATTCATCAATTGACGCCCAAAGGGTGGGCAGCCACCTTCTGGCCGCGCGCTGCCGCCTAACTCAATCAGAAACTCTCTCTCGGCGAGTTACGCAGTCAAGACGTCGTTCGTCGAACGCTTACTACAACAGCGCCGGGCAGGTGCTGACCGCCACCAACGCGAAGAACGAGACCACGACCTACACGTATGATGCCGTCACGGGGCAGTTATTGACGGTGACTGGCCCAGTGACCGGAGCCACGACGACCTACGCCTACGATGGCTACGGTCGCGTGCGAACGATCACCGAGCCGGACGGCTATGCCGTGACGCTGGATTACGATGCGCTCGATCGGGTGACCAAGCGCACCTATCCCGACACGACGTTCGAGGAGCTCACCTACGCACGGCTCGATCTGGTGCAGGAGCGCGATCGGCTCGGCCGCATCACGCGCCA
>DATLZG010000170.1:0-2462 GCA_035574095.1 Burkholderiaceae bacterium
CGACAGCGCCGACGAACCTGAGCGCGACGGCGACCTCGGCGTTCACGGTGGCGCTCGCCTGGCAGCCGTCGACCGACAACGTCGGCGTCGTCTCCTATCGCGTGCTGCGCAACGGCGCGGCGGTCGGCACCTCGAGCACGAACTCATACGCCGACAGCGGACTGACACCGGCGACCACTTACACGTATTCGGTCATTGCGCTCGACGCTGCCGGTAACGCCTCGGCGGCTTCGTCCACGGCACAGGCGACCACACCGGCGGCCAGTGGCAACGTCATCCCGGCCAATCCGAGCAACTACCTGAGCCTGCTGCCGACGCTGAAGCCCGGCGACACGCTGCTGCTCGCCGCCGGCGATTACGGCATCGACGCCAACGGCAACGACACCGCGAGCGTGCCGGGCCTGCCGATCTTCAACCTCAACGGCACCGCCAGCGCGCCGATCACGATCACCGGCCCCGAGACGGGACCGAAGCCGGTGTTCTACGGCCGCTCCACGCACAACACCATCCGCTTCGCGAATGCCAGCTTTATCGTGGTCCGCAACGTCGAGGTCAACGGCCGCAACCGCGGCGGCTTCGGTGTGGCCGTGCAAGGGCCCACGCAACACATCACGCTCGAGGGTCTGCGCATCCACGGCGTCGGTGACGATCAGCAGACCGTCGGCATCTCGACGACCGGCTGGCCGACCTGGAACTGGGTGATCCGGCGCAACGTGATCGAAAACGCCGGCACCGGCATGTATCTGGGCGACTCGACCGGCGGCAGCCCGTTCGTCGCCGGCCTGATCGAGCACAACCTGATCGTCGATTCGATCGGCTACAACCTGCAGATCAAGCACCAGACCGCGTGGCCCGCGCAATTGCCCGACGGCATGCCGACCGGCAAGACGAACACGGTCATCCGCCACAACGTGTTCGTCAAACGCAGCAGCTACGTGTCGCCGGACGGGCCGCGGCCTAATCTGCTGGTCGGCGATCAGCCGCCGAGCGGCCCGGGTTCCGAGAACGGTTTCGAGATCTACGGCAACTTCTTCTATCAGAACCCGACCGAGGCGCTGTTCCAAGGCGAAGGCAATATCGCCTTCTACGGCAACCTGATGGTCAATCACGCCGGCACCGCGTTGCGCGTACAGCGGCACAACGGCGTCGTGCGCAACGTGCGCATCTTCGGCAACACCATCGTCGCCGGCGACACCGGCATCGCGGTTTCGGGCGGCGCCAGCGGCTTCACGCAACAGGTGCTCGGCAATGCGGTGTTCGCGGCAACGCCGATCAGCGTCAGCGGCTCGGCCGCCTCCGCCACCGGCAATGTCACCGACGGCTATGCCAATGCCTCGACGTACCTGAACAATCCGACCGGCGCGCTCGGCGCGCTCGATCTGTATCCGAGAGCCGGCCAACTGCGCGGCAGCGCGCTCGACACCGCGGGCCTGACCGGCTTCACCGACTTCGACCGCGACTTCAACGGCGCGGCGCGCGACTGGGCGTTACGCGGCGCCTACTCCGGCGACGGAACTAACCCGGGCTGGCGGCCGAAGCTGGAGATCAAACCCTAAAAAAAAAAGCGGGTGCGTTCAGACCAACGCGTCAATGCGCTGCGCCAGCCGCGCCCGCGCGCGGGCGAGCGCGAAGCGCAGCCGCGCCGCCGCCGCGTCGTCGAAGCCCTGGCGGCTGTCGCAGACGATCAGGTTTTCGCAATAGGGCGCGAACCACGACGGTCGGTCGTCGAGCGCCAGCCAGGCGGCTTCGTCTACGCCGTGCGCACGCACCCATTGCACGCATTCGGCGTGGCGGCGATACGGCGCCAGCGCGGGCGGCGCGGCGAACTCGCCGAAGCGCGGCGTGACGCCGAGCACGTGCCGCCGCAGGGCGGCGGGCAGCAATTCCACCAACTGCTCGCAGGTCAGGAACGTGCGCCAGCTCGTCGACAGCACGACGCCGGTGGCGGGGAACTCCGCCAGCGCGCCGATGCCGATGACGATCACCGCAACCGGCTCGCCGCCGGCTGCGTGCCGCTTCACTTCGCGCTCGAGGTGCTCCGCGAAGTGCTGGCGATTCGGCAGTCCGGTCGCGCGGTCCAGTCGCAGCGATTCGGCGGCCGCCGCTTCCGCCGCGCTCGCTTGGTAGATCGCCGCCACCAGCCGTTCGTTGGTCCAAGCCAGTTCGGCCGAGCGCTCGTGGACCAAGCGCTCGAGTTCGGCCAGCCGTTGGCGTTGCCCCTCGCCGCGCAGTTCTCCGGTGACGGCGTGCTCCATCGCGACTCCTTTCGCCGCCGAATGTAGGGCACGCGGTCGAAGCGCGAAGCGATGAAATGCACGTGCCGTCGTCCGCGCCGCGCCCGCGTCGCCAGGCCTCAAGTTCTGCGCTCCGCTGCCGATGCGATCGTTGACTGCCTCTGTGTCCCGCGCCGAATCCAAGCACGTGGTTCTGTTTCTCGACTTCGACGGTGTGCTACACCCGGA
>DATLZG010000171.1:0-3558 GCA_035574095.1 Burkholderiaceae bacterium
GCATGGGGCGCGCCGGGGCACGTAAGCAGGCACCCACGCGCGCTACCATCGCTGTCGATTCCGCAGGAGCCCGCCATGCCCAGTCTGCCCACTCGCGTCCGCATCGTCGAAGTCGGCCCGCGCGACGGGTTGCAGAACGAGAAGCAGCTGATTCCCACCGCGGTGAAGGTCGAGCTCGTCGATCGGCTCAGCGCCGCCGGCTTCACGAACATCGAAGTGACGAGCTTCGTTTCGCCGAAGTGGGTGCCGCAGATGGCGGACGCCGCCGAGGTGATGGCGCAAATCAAGCGCCGGCCCGGCGTCGTTTATTCGGTGCTGACGCCGAACATGAAGGGCTTCGAGGGGGCGCTGGCCGCGCGCGCCGACGAAATCGTGGTGTTCGGCGCCGCCAGCGAGGCGTTTTCGCGCAAGAACATCAACTGCTCGATCGCCGAATCGATCGAACGCTTCGCGCCGGTATGCGCGGCGGCGCGCGCACACGGCATCCGCACGCGCGGCGCGATTTCCTGCGCGCTCGGCTGCCCGTATCAGGGCGAAGTGAAGCCGGAGGCGGTCGCCTACGTCGCGCGGCTGATGAAAGACATCGGCGTCGAGCATATCGGCGTGGCGGACACGATCGGTGTGGGCACGCCGCGCGCCACGCAGCGCGCGATGGAAGCGGCGCTCGGCGCGTACGACGTCGCCGACGTCAGCGGGCACTTCCACGACACCTACGGCCAGGCGCTCGCCAACATCTACGCCTGTCTGCAGATGGGCATCGCCAGCTTCGACACCAGTGTGGCCGGCCTCGGCGGCTGCCCGTACGCGAAGGGCGCGACCGGCAACGTCGCCACCGAAGACGTGCTCTACATGCTGCGCGGTCTGGACATCGACACCGGCATCGACCTCGAGCAGGTGGTCGAGATCGGCCAGTGGATCAGCGGCCACCTCGGCCGCAAGGCGTTCGCCCGCGCCGGCAACGCGCTGGCGGCGAAGCGGGCGGCTTGAGTCAGCGAGGCTTTGCGTCGCTGCGCGTTCCGCGCGTCAGCCAGTTGCTTACCGCAAGCCCCTTCACGCGTTGAAATTCGCTCACGTTGTCCGTCACCAGCGTGAGTTCGAGCGCGAGCGCGTGCGCAGCGATCAGCATGTCGTTGGCACCGATCGGCACCCCATTTCGCTCCAGTTCGGCGCGCAGCTCGGCATAGCGCCGATCGACGCCGGGTTCGGGCGGCAGCACCGGAAGCGCCGAGAGCACCTGCTCGAGCTGTTCGGTCAGCCTCGACGAACCCTTCTTCGCGGCGCCGTAGCGCAACTCGCAGGCGACGACGATGCTGGTGCAGACCTTGTCTTCTCCAACCCGTGCGATCCGGCGCGTGACCGCTCCCTGCGGCTCGCGTACCAGCGCCGACACGATGTTCGTGTCCAGCAGGTACTTGAACGGGGCGTGCGAAGCCACCTAAAGATCCACCGCCTCCGGCCGACGGTCCCGCACCGCCGGCAACCGCTCGCGCAGCGGCCGTAGCGTCTTCAGCGTCTCGAGCAGCGAGCGCCGTCGCGCGGGCACGATGATCAGCGCCTCGCCCTCTTTGCGCAGCACGGCCTCGCTGCCAGGGAGTTCTAGGTCGCGCGGGATCCTGATCGCCTGATTGCGGCCGTTACGAAACAAGCGCACCGTACGTTCGGTCGGCAACACAACCTCCCTGCCGTTGGCCTATGCCGAGGCATAGGCTACGCGCCGGCACCGCTACCCGCAAGCGAGCGCCTCGTCGATCGGGCCGGCAGCGGCACACGCCGCCAGCGCAAGCGCCGCTGGCCGCCTCAGGTCGCGCGCCGGCCGCCTCTAGCCGCCAGCGCCTTGTGGCTCCAGACCCAGACGTATTGCGCGCCGGAGGCGAGCACGGTCGCCAGGACCAGCCACATCAGTGCCGGCAACCAGGGCTCAGCCTCGAGATAGCCGGCGCCCGCGGCGAGCGCCGCGGCCAGCAAGACGAACTCCAGCGCGGTGTTGACCTTCGACAGCCAGGTCGGCGCGATTTCGAGCGGCCCGATCAGCGCCCGGTACGCCAGCGCGCCGCCGACGATCACCAGGTCGCGCGCGACGATCGCGGCCGCCAGCCACCACGGCAGCCCGCCCTGCCAGGCCAGCAGCAGCGTGACGGTCAGCATCGTCAGCTTGTCGGCCAGCGGGTCGGCGATCGCGCCGAAGCGCGTGCGCTGGTTCCACGCCCGCGCGATCAGGCCGTCCACCGCATCGCTGACCGCGACCAGCAGGAACAGCCAGAACGCAGCTTCGTAGTCGCGCTCGTGCGCGTACCAGGCGATCGCCGGCACCAGCAGGATGCGGGCGACGGTGATGGTGTTCGGAAGGTTCAGCACGCCCGCAATGATGCCGCGCGGCGCGGCCGCGGTCTGCACGCCGCCGTGCGCCGGCGTTCACAGGCGGGCCAGGTACTCGCGCATGCGCCGCCGCTGCGCCGCATCCGGCAGCCGGCCGCGGGCCGCGCCCATGTTTTCGTCCATGTGCGCGGGGTTGGTGGTGGCGGGAATCGCGCAGGTGACGGCCGGGTGGGCGACGATCCATTTCAGGAAGAACTGCGCCCAGTTGCCGCAGTCGAACTCGGCCGCCCAGCCCGGCAGCGGTCTGGCGCCGACCGCGTTGAACAGCAGTCCGCCGTCGAACGGCCGGTTGATCACGACCGCCAGCCCCCGCTCGGCGGCCAGCCGCATGACCGGCTCGGCGCTGTCGTCGGCGAGGTTGTAGGTGATCTGGATGGCATCGATCGGCTCGTCGCGGATCACGCGCATCATTTCGTCGTGCGCGCGGCCGTGCGAGGTGGACACACCGATGTAGCGCACGCGCCCCTGCTCCTTCCATGCGCGCAGCGTTTTCATGTGGCCGCGCCAGTTCAGCAGGTTGTGCACGAGCAGCAGATCGAAGCGCGGCAGGCCCCATAGGCGCAGCGATTCCTCCATCTGCCGCGGGCCGACGCGGTCGAACGCGGTCCACACCTTGGTCGCCGCGAACAGCCGCCCTCGATACGGCACGCCGGGCAGCAGCTCGCCGAGCAGTCTCTCGGCGCGCCCGTACATCGGGGAGGAGTCGATCATCCCGCCGCCGGCGGCGAAAAAACGCTCGAGCACGCGGCGCCGCTGCGCGCGCTCGACGCGGTTGTCGCCGACGTCGAACGTGAGCCAGGTACCCATGCCGATCGCATTGATCGGCTCGTCGGTTCGCGGCCAGAGGCGTTGCAGCGGCTGCGCGGCGGCGGGCAACGCGGCAGCGCCGAAGGCGGCGAGGAAGGTGCGGCGGTCCATGCGGCGGCTGACCGCGCCGCGGCGGACAAGTTCAATGCCCGCGCACCGCCGCGCCGGCCGCCGCGCACCGGCGCTTCAGTCGATCAGCCCGGCGGCGACCGTATCGTTGCTCGCTTCGTCGATCAGGATGAAGCTGCCGGTGTCGCGATTGGCGCGATAGGCGTCCGCCACCAGCGGCTGCTGCGTCTTGATGCGCACGCGCACGATGTCGTTCAGCGTCGCGGCGCCGTCCGCGCGCCAGGCGAGCGCATGGATATCGAGCCG
>DATLZG010000172.1:0-2661 GCA_035574095.1 Burkholderiaceae bacterium
GCCGGCGTCGCTCAACTCGACGTCGCCGTCGATCAGCCGGTCCGGCACCGCCACGCGCGTGCCGGCCATTTCCTCGGCGCCGAGGAGCCGCGTCAGATTGCGCAGGCAGGTTTCGCAGCGCGCGGCCATCAGCTCGGCGGCGCGCCGATGCATCAACACCGGAATGCCGCGTGCCTGAAACGCCGCCGCGCCGAACAGATACTCCTGCGCCGGATCGGTGATGATCGCCAGCACGATCGGCCGCGCGGTAACGCGCGCGACCGCGGCGATGATCGCCTCGCCGTGCCGGTACGACACGCCGGTCTGCACGACCGCCACACCGCGGTCGCCGACCACGAAGGCGGAGTGACCGACGCGCGCGAGGTTGCGCGCGTCCGGCTCGCCGGCGGCGCCGCGCAGCACGTACACTCGGTCGGCGACTTCGACCGGGACCGCTTCCGGCCGTTGCGTCGCGCAACCCGCCAGCGCTGCGACTGCCGCGCCCAGCCAACCGAGGATTCGCATGAAGCGCACCGAAACGCCCTCACCCGCGCGCCGCGCGCTGCTGCTGGCCGCGTGTTCGCTGCCGCTGGCGGCGCGCGCGCAGGCCCCGCTGAAGAAACTGCTGCTGCTGGATTTCGAATTGATCGACGAACAGCGCGACGCAGTGCCGTTTCCCGAGGCGCCGGCGCGCCTGGCGCTGATCGGCGCGAGGTTGCGCGCGGCGATCGCGCGCGAGCGGCTCTACGATCTGGTCGACGACGCGCCGGTGGCCGAGGCCATCCGCAAGGCGCGCCAACAGCAGAACATCCTGGACTGCAACGGCTGCGAGCTGGAGATCGCGCGCCAGGCGGGCGCGGACCGGATCATGCTGGGTTGGGTGCAGAAGGTCAGCAACCTGATCCTGAACATCAACCTCGAAGTGCGCGATGCCGCCAGCGGCCGCACGGTGCTCGCCAAATCGGTCGATCTGCGCGGCAACACCGACGTCAGTTGGCAGCGCGGGATCGACTACCTGGTGCGCGATATGGTCGAGAAAGGCCAGGGCAATCGCTGACACGCCCGGCCGCCGTCAGGGCGCCGCGCGCGCGACCCGGCCGCCATCGAATCTGACCGCGGTCGCGAACGTCAGGTCGCGATTGTCGACCACGCGCGCTTCGAGCCGGCCGCCCTCGCCCGGCAAAAAATAGAAGCGGAAGTTCGGGTTCTCGCTGATCGAGAAGTCGACGTCGGCGATCATCACCGGCGTGCCGTCGTAGGTCACCTCGACCCGGCGCACGAAGTGCGGCGGCGCATACATGCGCGTCAGTTGATCCATCGCCAGACCGGTGTCGTTCGGGTGGCTGATCATCAACTGCGCCAATGCCGGCCGCCCGGCGCCCGCACTGTCGTCCACCCGCAGGCGCATCTTGCCAAGATTGGCTTTGGCGAGCGCCGCGTCCTTGCCGGCGGGCGCGGAGCAGCCGCCGGACGCCTTGACGTAGTTGACCGCCAGGTAGTGCTTGCCGTCGTTGGTGCGCGCGATGGCGCGCACGTGCGTGTACTCCTCGATGCGGATGCGCGTCTCGATGTCGGCGCGCCCGCTGGCCGGCGTGAACTGGAACTCGGCGGCGACCGGCGACGGGTTCTTGTCGACGATCAGCCACACGCGGTCGATGTAGCGCTCCCGCGACTGCGCGAAACGCGCGCGAATCGCCACCGGAACGATGGCGGCGTCCTCGGCGCGGGCCGGCGTCTCCAACGCGATCACTTGCCCGGCGTCGGGCTCGAAGCGCACGTCCGCGAACAGGCTGGCGCGCACCTTGTTCCAGATCGGGCTCGCCGCCGGGTCCGGATCGGGATCGCGCGCGTACGCGCTGGCGGCAGCCGTCGCCGCGAGCGCAGCGGCCATCAGCAACCTGCGGATCGCATTCGGCATCGGAACCCTCCCGATCGTTGGGGGCGCGCGGTCAGTGTACGCCCCGCGCTCGCGCGTGTTGCGCGCGATCGCGCGCATGCGTGGCGGGCTCGCTCATTCGTCCCATTCGAGCTCGGCGTACGCGGCCGCGACATTGCGCTTGTGAAAGAAATCGAACAGCAGCCAGTCGTCGCGTTGCGCGCCGCCCGCGCTTTCCATCGTCTGCGCCAGCGTGCGGCCGGCGGCGATCGCTTCCTTGACGTCGGCCAGCAGGCGCTGCAGATAGCGCTGCTGCGCGTCCAGCACCGCCGGCCACTGCGCCGCGCGGCCATGGCCCGGAACCGCATGGCGTGCCGGCAGGCGCCGCAGCGACTCGAGCGCGGTCAGCATGCCGCGCAGGTTGCCGTCGACGACCGGCAGATGACCCTCGAACACCAAGTCTCCCAGGAACAGCGTGCCAGAGGCTTCGTCGTACACGGTGAGGTCGTGGTCGGTGTGCGCGGTCGGCCACGCGCGCACCAGCAGCGCGCGGTCGCCAAGGTCGAGACGCGCGGTCGTTTCCACCGTAAGAGTCGGCGGCACCAGCACGCTGCCGGCGGCGGCGGCGCCGAGGTCGCGCTGCAACGCGTTCAGGTAGTTGGGGCCGCGCCGCGCGAGCGCCGCCGGCAGCTTGGCGTGGCCGACGAACTGCGGTCGATCGGCCAGGAACGCGGCGTTGCCGAACACGTGATCCGGATGCGCGTGGGTGTTGATCACGTAACACACCGGGCGCTCGGTGACGCGGC
>DATLZG010000173.1:0-3107 GCA_035574095.1 Burkholderiaceae bacterium
CCGGTGGACTTGCGTGGTGCCGCGCGCCGGGGCCGGGCCGGCGGCCGCAGTCCCGAGGGCGGCCGACGGCGCTCGCCGCTGCGCTGCTCGGGCTGACGGCAGTCGCGGCACGCGCCTGCGAGCCGGGGCTCGGGGGCGAAGGCGTGCGCAGGCTGGAGGGCAAGAGCTACGTGCTCGCTTGGCGCGCCGAACCGTCGCAACTGAAGGTGAGCGAATTCTTCGCGCTCGAGGTGGCTGCCTGTGCGCGCGCCGGCGGCCACCCGCGTCAACTGCGCGTCGATGCGCAGATGCCGGAGCATCGCCACGGCATGAACTACCGCCCGAGCGTGGCGAGCCGCGGCGACGGACGCTTCACCGCGACCGGCCTCCTTTTGCATATGCCCGGCCGCTGGGAGTTCGTCTTCGACCTGCGCGGGCCGGCCGGCGCCGAAACGCTGCGCGAGCGCGTGCTGCTGCGGTGACCGGCGTTTTCGGCGGCCGATCAACACGGATTCACACGGATTGTTAATCCGCGCCTCGCCGCGTCAATCCGCGTCTGCCTAAAGTGCCCCCGGGCGGGCGGCGTGTCTCCGACGCGCATCCGCGCGGATGGACGCGGCTGCGTGAACTGCTGGGAATCGATGCGCGCCCGATCAGACGCGTGTTCGTCCGTGTCGATCCGTGGCCGCGCGTCTTTTCCGCCGCTTCGGCTTCGGGTACTGCACGATGCCGGCGATGCGCCGCTCGAAGGGATCGCGGCGCGACAGCAGCTTCGCCTGGCGCTTGTCGATCAGCGGATAGTGGCGCAACGCGGCGAGCCGGTCGTGTACCGGCCAGCAGTCCTCGCCGTTGCTGACCCATTCCTTGGGATCGATGCGGCGCAGGTCGAAAGCGCCGGAGTAGCTGCGCAATGTGCGGCGCCCCTTCTTGTCCGCGTACTCGTGGAAGTAGGACATCGCCAGCTCGCGCAGGCTGCGGTACACCGGGTCGCGATAGCGCAGCGCCACGGCATTGGTCTTGGAGATGGCGCCCCAGCAGCGCCCGCGGCGAAACAGCGCGACCACGTGCGGGTGATCGGACAGCTCGCAGTCCAGATGCATCAGCAGCGGCGGCTCGCCGTTGATCCATAGCGCGCAGGCGGCGACGAACGCCCCTTCGACGCAATGCGCGCGGCGGTGCTTCAGCACGCTGCGCACCGAGTGCACGGTCTCGCCGTGCAGTTCGTGGTTGATCGGCAAAGCGTTCAGAAATGCCTGGATCCTCTGCGGCGTACGCAGCCGGCGCAGCAGCGCGTACTCGCGGGCGGCAAGCCCGAGGTCGGAGCGGCGGGCGATGCGGCGCAGGGTCGTCATCGGCGCGCGATGCTATCAGCCGCCCGGCCAGCGGACGGCGATACGATTGCCGCTTCGCGTTGTGGCGCCGCAAGGCGCGGGAGCCGACACCATGTCCGCCGAAGCCGCCGGCAAGCCCGGCCATATCCGGTTGACCTCGCACCCACCGGCCAGCGACGCCGAGCTGCTGACCATCCATTGGGGGGCGCGCGATCCCCTCAAGCGCGGGCCGGTCATCGGCACCACGACCCACCGGTTGCACCGCAACGTGATCGGCACCCACAGCGGCTCCTACGGCGTTTACCGGGCGCTCGCGGTGGCCGCCAAGGCGCTACCGCGCGGGCATCGGGCCGATCTGACCGACACGTTGCCGACCGACCCGATCGGCCCGCATCCGCAGTGGTTCGACGCCGACAAGATCGTGTCGCTCGATCCCTTCGGCGCCATCGTCGCCGAGGTGTACCGCGCGCAGATCGCTGCCGGCTTCGACATCCGGCCCACGATCGCCGTCACCAAGGCGCACATCGACATCCCCGAGGTGCGCAGCGCGCTGGCCTTCGGACGGCTGAAGCCAGACGGCCGCGTGCTGCTGGAGTCCGGCTCCGCGGTCGTGACCAAGGTGGCGATCGAGCCGGTGTGGTGGCTGCCGGGGGTGGCCAAGCGCTTCGGCGTCACCGAGGCGGAGCTGCGGCGCGCGCTGTTCGAGGAAACCGGCGGCATGTACCCGGAACTCGTCACCCGTACCGATCTGGAAGTCTTCTTGCCGCCGATCGGCGGCCAGACGGTCTACATCTTCGGGCCGCCGGCCGCGCTCGCCGACCCCGCGGTGACGCTGACCGCGCGCGTGCACGACGAGTGCAACGGCTCGGACGTGTTCGGCTCCGACATCTGCACCTGCCGGCCCTATCTGACGCACGCGATCGAGGAGTGCATCCGCAGCGCGCAGAGCCGCGCCGCCGGCGGCCTGGAGGGCGTCGGGCTGATCGTCTACAGCCGCAAGGAAGGCCGCGCACTGGGCGAGGTGACCAAGTTCCTCGTCTACAACGCGCGCAAGCGGCAGGAAGGCGGCGACAGCGCCGACAAGTACTTCCTGCGCACCGAGTGCGTGGCCGGCGTGCAGGACATGCGCTTTCAGGAGTTGATGCCGGACGTGCTGCACTGGCTCGGTGTGCGCCGCATCCACCGGCTGGTGTCGATGAGCAACATCAAGTACGACGCGATCGTCGGCAGCGGCATCGAGGTCGGCGAGCGCGTGCAGATTCCGGACGACCGCATCCCGCCCGACGCGCGAGTGGAGATCGCGGCCAAGATCGCCGCCGGCTACTTCAGCAACGGCGGGGTTGAGGACCCGGCCGCGGTGAAGGGACGGTCGCTCGCGTGACGGAGGCGGTGGACGTTCTGCGCGACCCGGCGACGATCCGCGCCCGCTGCGCCGCGATCGCCGCCGCGGTAGGCGCCGGGCAATCGCGCTGGTTCGCGCTGGACGACGCACGGCTGGACGCGGCCGCGGACCTCGTGGCGCAGTTGACGCGCACGCGCTTTCCCGATCTCGCGGTGCCGTATCACAGCCGCTGGCGGCACTTCGAGGCGGGCGGCATCGACCGCAACCGCGAACTCGCGCAGCGGTTGAGCCATCTGCCGGCCGCCGAGCAGGCGCGCGCGCGCATCGATCTCGCCTTCGTCAGCGTGCTGACCGACGCCGGCGCCGGCGCGCACTGGTCCTACACCGAGCCCGAGAGCGGGCAACGCTTCGCGCGCTCCGAGGGGCTGGCGGTCGCCGGCCTGCGCGCCTTTCTC
>DATLZG010000174.1:0-3697 GCA_035574095.1 Burkholderiaceae bacterium
GTCGAAGCGCTGTTGCTGGAGCTGGAGCGCCTGGATTACGTGGCGCGGCTGGACGGCCCCCATGCCGGGCGCTGGCTGCTGACCTGCGATCCGACGCGGGCGAATCTCGTGCCGCTGTTCAAGCGGCTGGTGATCGACCCGGCGAACACGCTACTGACGCGCGACCCGCACCGGCTCGGTCGCTGGGTCGACGGGGCGCTGGCCGCGGACTGGATCGCGCAGCCGCTCGCGGACGCATTAACGCGCGCGCCGCGCGCCTGACGGCGCGCAGGGGGCGATCCTCACCGGGCCGCCGGCGGGCGGCACCCAGCGCGCGAGCGGACGGCAGGTGCCGTCGATACACAGCTCGTAATCGGCGCCGAACTCCGAGCGCGCCAGCACCAGCTCGGGCAGCGGCCGCGCTTCGGGCCGGTAATGCCAAGCGCCGTCGCGCAGCACCGCGCCCGCGGGCGGCTCCATGCCGGCGCCGCTGCCGCGAATGCGCGCGGCGGTGGCGATCAGGCGCGCGCCGTTGACGCGGTAATCCTCCTCCCACAGCACGCGCTCGACCGTGTGCTGCCAGCGCAGCGTGAAGGCTTGCGCCGGCAACACGACGCGCGCCGCCGCAGTGAAAAGACAGATTGCCGCGGCGGCGGCGCTCACGGTGCGCGGGCGGCCGCGCGCAAGGCACGCGTGCGCGCGACATGCCAGATGACGAGCAGCGCCGTGAGCGCGAAGCCGATCTCGTCCGTCACGGGCAGGGCGGCGACCAGGAAGCAGGCGGCGACGAAGGCCAAGGCGCGCTCCCACCAGGCCAGCGGCGCGAGCCAGTAGCCGACCGAGGTGCCGCCCCAGAGGATGATCGCCAGCACCGCTTTGAAGGTCACGTAGGCGGTGTCCAGCCAGGTGCCGGATTGCAGCAGCAGCGCCGGGTCGTACACGCCCATGAAGGGAATGATGAAGCCCGGCAGCGCAATGCGCACTGCCTGCACGCCGATCTTCATGCCCGACACGCCTGCGAACGGCGCCGCGGCGAAAGCGGCCAAGGCGACCGGCGGCGTGAGGTCGGCCATGATGCCGAAGTAGAAGACGAACATGTGCGACACGATCAGCGGCACGCCGAGCTGCAGCAGCGCGGGGGCGGCGATCGAACTGGTGATGATGTAGTTCGGGATCGTCGGGATGCCCATGCCGAGGACCAGGCACGCGGCCATCGTCAACAGCAGCGAGGCGAGCAGGCTGTCGCGGCCGATATCGACGATGAAGCCGACAAAGGTCGTCGCCGCGCCGGTCAGCGTCAGCACGCCGATGATCACGCCCACCTGCGCGCACGCCGTGCCGACCGGCAGCGCGTGGCGCGCCCCGTCGGCCAGGGCGTTCAGCGACAGGCGCAAGGTCGCGCGCCCGCCGTGGATGAAGTAGCAGATCGCCGCCAGCACGGCGACGATGGCGAAGAACACGGCGATACCGAGCTTGAAGAAGCCGGCGCACGCCAGCCCCAGCACGACCCAGAACACGGTACGCAGCGCGTTGCCCTGCAGGCGCAGTGCAACCGCCATGGCCAGGATCAGAATGGCCGTCAGCGCCAGCCCGACCATGCCGGAGAACAGCGGCGTGAAGCCGCCCAGCAGCAGCCACACCAGCGCGGCGAGCGGCAGCACCAGATACCAGCCGTCGACGATCGCGCGCCAGGCGCTCGGGCACTCCTCCGGCGGCAGACCCATCAGCTTTAGCCGCCCCGCTTCCAGGTGCACCATCACGAAGCAGGCGAAGAAGTACAGCACCGCGGGGATGGCCGCCGCCTTGCAGATTTCGATGTACGGGACGTTCAGCGTCTCGGCCATGATGAAGGCCACCGCACCCATCACCGGCGGCATGATCTGCCCGCCCATGCTGGAGGTCGCCTCCACACCGCCCGCGAACGCGGGCTGGTAGCCGAAGCGCTTCATCAACGAGATCGTGAACGGGGCGCTGGAAACGACATTCGCCACGCCCGAGCCGCTGATCGTGCCCATTAGCGCGGAGGAGGCCACGCACACCTTGGCCGGCCCGCCCTGCGAGCGGCCGAACAGACCCAATGCCACGTCGTTGAACAGCTTGATCATGCCGGCCTGTTCGAGGAAGGAGCCGAACAGGATGAACAGGAAGATGTAGGTCGAGCTGACGTAGGTGGGCGTGCCGTAGATGCCCTCGGTGCCGAAGCCGAGCTGACCGACGATCTGATCGAGCCCGTAACCGCGGTGCTGCAGCGCCCCGGGCAGGTATTCGCCGAACAGCGCGTAAGCGAGGAAAACGGCGCAGACGATCGGCAGCGCCGGCCCCATCACGCGGCGCGTCGCTTCGAACACCAGCGCGATCGTCAGCACGCCGACCACCCAATCGCCGGCGGTCAGATCGCCGGCGCGCTGCACCAGCTCCGCCTCGTACACCCAGTGGTACAGGCCCGCGGCGAGCGCCGCCAGCCCGAGCAACCAGCCGAGCCAGTGGCGGCCCAGCGGTGGGTAAAGCACGAAGGTCATCAGCACGAGAAATCCGACGTGTACCGCGCGCACGACGGAGCTGGACAAGGGGCTGAAGGCGGCGGTGACGATCTGGAACGCCGAGAAAGCGAGCGCGACCGCGAACACCGCTTTCGTCAGCGGCGGCCCGTGCGCCTGCAGCTCGGCCTGATGCGAGGCTTCGGTCATCGGAGCTGTCCGTCAAAAAAGATGGCACAGCCAGGGCTGTGCCATCGTTGTCAGGGACCCGGAATCGCCTACTTCAGCAGGCCGGCCTCGCGGTAGTAGCGCTCGGCGCCCGGATGCAGCGGCACCGGCGGGTTTTTCGGTGCGTCCGCCTTGGTGATCGCTTTCGCGGCCGAATGCGCCGCCACCATCTGGTCGAGGTTGTCGAACAGCGCCTTGGTCATCGTGTACACGGTATCGGCCGGCACGCCTTCGTGCGTGACGAGGAAGTTCTTGATCGTCACTGTCGGCACCGCGGCGTCTTGGCCGCTGTAGGTGCCGGCGGGAATGGTGCCCGCCTGGTAAGCGGGGTCGCCGATCTTGGCCACCACTTCGGGCGGGATGGCCACCACGCTGATCTTCATCGTCGTCGCCAAGTCACGGATCGACGCCACGCCCAGGCCGGCGGACTGCAGCGTCACGTCGAGTTGGCGGTTCTTGATCAGCTCGACCGACTCGCCGAACGGCAGGTACTCGACCTTCGCGAAGTCCTTGTACGACAGCCCCGCGGCTTTCAGGATCGCGCGCGCGTTCAGCTCGGTGCCCGAGCGCGGCGCGCCGACCGAAATGCGCTTGCCCTTGAGGTCCGCCAGCGTCTTGATGCCGGACTCCGCGCTGGCGACGATCTGGATGTAGTTGGAGTAGATGCCGGCCACCGTGCGCAACTTCTTAAGCGGCGTCTTGAAGCCCGCGTCTTCCACGCCGTTCCACGCGTCCGACAGCGAATCGCCGAGGGTGAACGCGAGCTCGCCGCGACCGGCCTGCAGCAGGTTCAGGTTCTCCACCGAGGCCTTGGTCGCCTGCACCTGCACTTTGGCGTCGGGCATCGCCTTGGCGTAGATCTGGCTCAATGCCACGCCCAGCGGGTAGTACACGCCGGCTTGGCCGCCGGTCAGCACATTGACGAACTTCTGCTGTGCGCTGGCCGCCGCGGCGGCCAGCGCCAGCGAAAAGCCGACGGCCAACACTTGCAGCGTGCGAGTCCTTTTGTGCAT
>DATLZG010000175.1:0-2971 GCA_035574095.1 Burkholderiaceae bacterium
GCAGCGCCGCCGCTGGCCACGCCGCAGCGGCCGCTGCTGTTGTTGGCGCAGCCGCTTGCGCTCGCCTGCGGACAGGAAACGCCCGAGTACTTCGGCCCACTGCGGCTTCTCGCCGGGCCGGAGCGTATCGAATCGGGCTGGTGGGACAGCGGCAATCCGCGCCGCGTCGCCGTGTTTCGCGACTACTTCGTCGCCCGCAACCCGCGCGGGCAGACGCTGTGGATCTACCGCGAACTGGCCGCACCGCACGCATGGTTCGTGCACGGATTGTTCGCGTGAAGCCAGCACGACATTTACCGATATCAAAGATCCACGATGGACACCGCAAAAATCTTCAAGACCGGCCGCAGTCGGGCCGTGCGTCTGCCCAAGGAATATCGCTTCGAAGGCAACGAGGTCACATCAGAAAGCCCGGCAACGCCGTTGTGCTGTTGCCAAAAAAGCGACTGGAGCGCGTTGCTGGCGAGCCTGGAGCTGTTCGAACCCGGCTTTCGCATCGAGCGCGCTCAACCGCAAGAACAACAGCGGCGCCCGCTGCTCGATCGGTTGGCCGGCGGCCAATGAAGCGCCTGCTCGGTACGGACACCTGCGTCCATCTGATCAACCGCGATCCGCCGCAGGTGCTGGCCCGGCTGCAGACCTTCCGGCCGCGCGACATCGTGCTTTCCGGCATCACGGTGGCCGAGCTCGCTTGGGGCGTGGCGAAGAGCGGGTCCGAGCGCAACCGCCAGGCGCTCGGCGCATTCCTCGCCTCGTTCGAGATCGCTGCTTTCGGCATCGAAGCCGCCTGGGCCTATGGCGACATCCGCGCCGAACTGCAGCGGCGCGGCACGCCGATCGGCCCGCTCGACTTACTGATCGCCGCCCACGCCCTCGCCCTCGACGCCACGGTGGTCACGAACAACGAGCGCGAATTCAAACGCGTGCCCGGGCTGCGGGCCGAAAACTGGGTTGCCTGAACGGCGCCGCCGGCGGATGCGCGCGTCCTACGCCGAACTGCACTGCGTCTCGAACTTCTCGTTCCTGCGCGGCGCTTCGCATCCGGAGGAACTGGTCGAGCGCGCGCTAGTGCTCGACTATGCGGGGCTGGCGATCACCGACGAATGCTCGTTCGCCGGCTCGGTGCGCGCGCATCTGGCGCTCGAGGCGCTGCGCGAAAAGGACGCCGCCGCGCGCGACTTCAAGCTGATCCACGGCACCGAAATTCGCCTCGCCGACGGTCCGGCGCTGGTGCTGCTGGCCACCTCGCGAACCGGCTACGGCAATCTGAGCCAGCTCGTGACTTTGGCCCGCCGGCAGGCCGTCAAGGGCAGTTACCGGCTGACCCGGCACGACCTCGAATCGAACTCGGCCCTGCTGGGCGACTGTCTGGCATTGCTGATCCCGCCGCCAAGCGAAAAATTGGTATCTGACCCCGTTTTTTGGGTGCGGGAGTTGATGCCGGGGCGAAGCTGGATCGCCTGCGAGCTGCTGCGCGGTGCAGACGACGCCGCGCGGCTGGCGGCGCTGCGAACCCTCTCCCGGCAAGCGGGCGTACCGCTGGTGGCGGCCGGTGACGTGCACATGCACGTGCGGCGGCGCAAGCGGCTGCAGGACGTGCTGACCGCCGTGCGGCACAAGCTGCCGCTCGCCCGCTGCGGTACACGACTGCACCCCAACGCCGAGCGCTATCTGCGGCCGCTGCACCGGCTGGCGCGCATCTATCCGCCCGACCTGCTGGCCGAGACGCTGGCATTGGCCTCCCGCTGCACGTTTTCGCTCGCCGAGCTGCGCTACGAGTACCCGGAGGAAATCGTCCCTGCCGGCGAGACGCCCGCCACCTATCTGCGCCGCCTCACCTACGAGGAAGCGCGCAACCGTTACCCGCACGGCATCCCGCCGCGCGTGCGCGAGCTGCTGGAGCGCGAGCTGCGGCTGATCGCCGAGCTGCGCTACGAGCCGTACTTTCTCACCGTCTACGACATCGTGCGCTTCGCGCGTGCGCAGGGCATCTTGTGCCAGGGGCGCGGCTCGGCGGCCAATTCGGCGGTCTGTTACTGCCTGGGCATCACCGAGGTCGATCCGGCGCGCATGTCGGTGCTGTTCGAGCGCTTCGTCAGCCGCGAGCGCAACGAGCCGCCCGACATCGACGTGGACTTCGAGCACGAGCGGCGCGAAGAGGTGATGCAGTACGTGTTCGCCAAGTACGGCCGCCACCGCGCCGCCCTGACCGCGGCGCTGCACACCTACCGGCCGCGCGGCGCGCTGCGCGACGTCGGCAAAGCCTTGGGGCTGTCGCTCGATCAGGTGGACAAGCTGGCCAAGTCGATGGCCTGGTGGGACGGCCGCCGCATCAAGCCCGAGCGTCTCGCCGAAGCCGGCTTCGATCCGGACAACCCGGTGATCGCGCAGGTGGCGGACTTGGCGCAGGAGCTGATCGGATTCCCGCGCCATCTGTCGCAGCATTCCGGCGGCTTCGTGATCGCGCGCGAGCGCCTGGACCGACTGGTGCCGATCGAAAACGCCGCCATGCCCGGCCGCACCGTGATCCAGTGGGACAAAGACGATCTGGATGCGCTGGGGCTGCTGAAGGTGGACGTGCTCGCGCTCGGCATGCTGACCTGCATCCGCCGCGCACTCGCGCATATCGAACGCTTCGGCGGCACGCGGCTTCGGCTGCAGGACATCCCGGCTGAGGATCCCCGCGTGTACGACATGCTGTGCCGGGGCGACTCGATCGGCGTGTTCCAGGTGGAAAGCCGCGCGCAGATGAACATGCTGCCGCGGCTGGCGCCGCGCTGCTTCTACGACCTGGTGGTCGAAGTGGCGATCGTGCGCCCCGGCCCGATCCAGGGCGGCATGGTGCATCCGTATCTGAAGCGGCGGCAGGGCTTGGAGCCGGTCACTTATCCGTCGGAGGCGGTGCGCGCGGTGCTGGAGCGCACGCTCGGCGTGTCGATCTTCCAGGAGCAGGTAATGCAACTGGCGGTGG